>JAZGDV010000018.1:0-5371 GCA_036478175.1 Thermoplasmata archaeon | reverse complement strand
CCGCAGCGGCGGACCGGTATCTCTACCAGATCATCCACGGCGCCCTCGACGCCGACCAGATCGACTTTCTCCTTCGGGACGCCTTCTACACGGGGGTCGCCCACGGGATCATCGACCTGCCGCGGTTACTGAGCACCTTCCGCATCGCCGATGGCAACCTGGCCGTCGACCGCAAGGGTCTTAGCGCGGTGGAGGGGACCCTGGTGGCCCGCGGCCTCATGTACACCTCCGTCTACTTCCACAAGACGGTCCGGATCGCGGAGACGATGCTGGCTCGGGCGGTGGAGATGACCGACTCGCCGGAGGACGTCTATCTGATGAACGACGCGGAGCTCATGGCGTGGCTCCTGGGCCAGGACGGTCACCCACGGGAGACGGCCCTTCGGGTGAAGTACCGGAGGCTCTACAAACGGGTCTTCACCCGAGAGACGCGTGAGCTCGGGGCGGACGAGCGAGCGCGTCTGGTCGAGCTCGCCGACCCCGAGAAGCGGAAGCAGGCCGAGGGCGCCATCTGTCAGCGGCTCGGCATTCCGCCGGGGAAGGTGATCATCGACATCCCGGCCCCCGAGATTCTCCTGACGGAACCTCGCATCTCCCTGGTGGACCTGAGTGTGGTGGAGGACGGGAGGGTGCGACCGTTCCGGAAGGTGAGCCCCTTGGCCCGGGCCCTCCGGGTACGCGAGGCGGTGGACTGGGCCGTCATGGTGGCCGCCGACCCCTCCCACGTTTCCGAGGTTCGGAGGCTCGCCCCGAAGGTGCTCTTCCCCTAACCGTCCGCGGTCGACC
Source organism: Thermoplasmata archaeon (assembly GCA_036478175.1). Lineage (GTDB taxonomy): Archaea > Thermoplasmatota > Thermoplasmata > RBG-16-68-12 > JAJISG01 > JAJISK01. The sequence continues at coordinate 4,585 of JAZGDV010000018.1, read as the reverse complement.
CGCCCAGCCAGCCGTTCCGGCATGCCCTCCATCAGAGTAATATGGCCGAGGGACCATACGCGACGCGGTAGGCGTGGGATTCGCGAACCTCGAGCCGGTTCCCGACCGCCCCGTCATTCGGGCAGGGGACGACCTCATCGTCGCGGACCTTCACATCGGGAAGGAAGAGGAGCTTCGGCGGGAGGGGTTCACCCTTCCCAGCCAGACGCAGAAAATGGGCGAGGGGATCGCCGCCCTCGTGGAGGAATTCCGGCCCGAACGCCTGATCATCCTGGGAGACCTGAAACACGAGATCCCCCGTTTCACGAGCCTCGAGCGGAGGGATGTGCCCCGCTTCTTCGACCTCCTCGAAGAGACGGTTTCCGAAGTCCACCTGGTCCAGGGGAACCACGATGGGAACATTGCCTACTTGCTACCCCGTTGGGTGACCCTCCATGGGCCCGAGGGGTACCGTCGGGACGACGTCGCGTACATCCACGGGCACGCGTGGCCCTCCCCCGAGGTCATGGAGGCCCGCACCCTACTCATGGGTCACAACCACCCGACCCTCCTCTTCCACGACCGCCTGGGCCCTCGAACCTACGAACGATGCTGGGTCCGGGCCCCTTTCGTGGGGGACCACCCTCGCTATGCGCAATACCCCGAGAATCTGGTCCTGGTCCCGGCCTTCAACGAGTTTTCCGGGGGAACCCCCATGAACGAAAGGGGTCGCCGGTACCTCGGTCCGATCATGAACTCGGGCATGGTGGACATGGAGCGAGCCCAGGTGTACCTCCTCAACGGCGCCTACCTCGGGCGCCTTGGGGGAATGATGGTCGAGGGGCGCGAGAAGAAGGAAGCGGGCGGGCCAAAGTCCGCCCGGGGGAAATCCCGGCGAAGGGCTCCACCCTAGATGCGGAGAGGGATGGGCCCGGCCGGAATCGAACCGACGACCTCCACCTATCCTATGCGGATTGTAAGGGTGGCGTCATTGGTGGGCCTCGGCGAGGCAAACCACTAGACCACGGGCCCGCGGCGGTTCGAACCAGGGTGTCGGTATAACAGTTGGGGGTCAGGCTGCGGTGACCTGCTCCACCACCAGGTCCACCCACTTGTCTACCTTCGACACATCGGCCTCGGGAGGAAGAGCCACCACCAGCATGGAGCGGCGGTCCGCGGCGGAGATGACCACCAGCAAGTCCTTCGACTCCAAGAGGATCCGCGTGGGGGCGCTCCGCCCCATCTCCGTGACCGCGGTCTTGGCGGCTCCCATGATGGCGGCGCACATGATGGAGAAGGTCTCCGCGGACACCCCCTCGGGGAGGTCCGTCGCGATGACCAAACCATCCCGGCCAATGATCGCCGAGGCCAGGGCTCCCATCTCCTCTCTGAGTCTGCCCAACACGTCCTCCAGGCTCATGCTCGGGCCTCGATCTTGAACACGCACACGGTGTTTCCGTTGCTGGCGCACTTCGTTTCGGTGAGACTCACGCGAGGGCTCCCGTCGGATTCCATGACCCGCGAGAGGATGCCTTTGAGGCGATGACAGGTGACCGACCCCACATCCTCGGTGGCCTCGATGGAACCGGACACCTTCACCTCCTTCTCCCCGAAGGTGATGTCCTCCGCCCACCCGCGCGCGATGAGGATGCGGCGGCATGCATCGAAGAAGTCCTCCCCCTTGGCCGCCATCTCGGCGACCTCCGCACCGAGCGAGAGGCCCTCCTGGAAGAAGAGGCCGTGGTAGGCGTACGACATGACGCTCTCGTAAAGCTGACGGACTGCCTCGATCTCGGGCTGGGAGATCTTCACAAACCGCATCTGGCACGTGCGTCCCCCTGGGTCATCTTAAATTTTGCGACCCGATTACCGCGGGAGAAGAGCGTCGGCCGCTAGGTCTCGCCGCAAGCGGGGCAGAGCAGCTGGCCGTGGCTGATCCCTAGCTGGTCCGAGAAGGTGGCGCAGGACTCACAGTAGCCCACCCCGTGCCCCTCCCCCTGCTTCGCTATCTCCGCCCGTTGGCGGGTGATTTCGATCAGTGCCGGCCAGACCCTAAGCACGTCATTCTCCGTGAGGAGGCCCACCAGGTTTTCCCCGTCCACGACAGGGAGGCGACGGATGTGAAGCTCCGCCATGGTCTTCGCGGCCTCCACGACCTCCAGGTAGGGCTCGACGGTCACCAGGGGCGAGGTCATACACTCCTCAACCCGCATCTCGGAGGGGAGCCGGTCCTCCGCCACGACCTTGGTTACAAGGTCCTTCTCGGTGACGATACCGATGGGTTTCCCGTCGTGGACCACCAGGAGGCTTCCGACATCCCGATCCCGCATCGATTGGGCCGCGTCGTGAATCGAGGCATCCGGGGCCAGGGTGACCGGCCGTTTCGACATGATTTCGAGAACGGGGATGGCCTTCACCGAAACGCCTCCACTTGAAATCGATGGGTCTTCAATTAAAGCTTTCTAGACGGGTCCGCGTCCGCAGAAAATCGGGGAGAAGAGTTTAAGCCAGCGCCTCTCCTGATTTGGCCGATGTGGAGCCAGGTCGAGGGCGAGGCCGGGGTCCGCTTGGCCCGCTGGTCCGTGGATTCTCGGGCCGGCCGCCCGGTCGACGACCGCCCAATCCTCCCCGCTACCTTTGCTCGACCCGGTCGCGTCTTCGTCACCCTGAACACGTATCCGGAGGGGATTCTCCGCGGTTGTATCGGCTCTGTGGAGTCCGTGGTCTCCCTGAGGGAGGCGGTCGAGCGGGCGGCGGTGGCATCCTACCACGACCCGCGCTTTGAGCCCCTGGAGCCCGAAGAGACGGACCGCGTGGTGGTCGAGGTCAGCCTCCTCACGTCCCCCGAACGACTGCCCGCGGCGCGGCCGCTGGGGTACCCCGACGCCGTGGAGGTGGGCATCCATGGCCTCTTGGTTCGTCAGGGAGCGACCGGCAGCCTCGTGCTCCCACAGGTGGCTGTGGAACAGGGCTGGGCCCCCGAGGAGTTCCTCGCCCAGACGTGCATGAAGGCCGGCCTGCTCCCCGACGCCTGGTTCGAGCCATCCGTCGACGTCTACCGGTTCGAGGCGGAGGTCTTCGGGGAGGTGGAACCCCGGGGCGCCGTTGTTCAACGGGTCCTCAGCACGGTCCATGATGGTCATCCAGGGTAGGGCGTATTACCGCGGGGCGCTTCGTGACCTGGCCCTCGGGATCGAGGACGGGGTCATCCGCGTCGTGAAGAAGACGCTTCGGGGAGACGAGCGGTACGACTTCGGCGACCGCATTCTCCTCCCCGGTGGGGTGGACGTTCATGTCCACTTCCGCGATCCGGGGCTTACCCAAAAGGAGGACTTCTTCACCGGCAGCGAGGCGGCGGCCGTGGGGGGCATCACCTCCGTCCTTGACATGCCCAACACCCTGCCTCACGCCACCACGCCCGACCGGCTGAAGGAGAAGCGGGCCACGGTCACCCCGAAAGCCAACGTGGACTTCGGGTTGTTTGGAGGGGTCCTCCGAGGAGAGGACGTCGCGCGGTTGGAGCCGTACTGTCACGCCTACAAATTTTACTGGGCCGAGAGCTTTGGCGGACTGGTGGGGTCGGGAGAGGACCTCCCCGAGATCCTTGGGGCTCTTCGTGACGGGTCCCGGCCGTTGACGGTGCACGCCGAGGATCCCACCACCTTCCGACCTCGGACCGAGGAGACGCTGCCCGACCATCACGAGGCGCGAGGCGCGGAGGCCGGGGAGGGGAACGCCCTCCGCAAACTGGTATCCTGGCACCGGTCCGGTCGGGTTCACGTGGCCCACCTCGCCTCTCGCGCGGGGCTGGAGGCCCTCCGCGGCGCCGGGTTGAGCGTGGAGGCGACGCCGATGCACCTCCTCCTGGACATGACGGCCGACCTGGGAAGCCACGGAAAGGTGAACCCACCCCTGCGGCCCCCGGCCGACCGGGAGGCCTTGTGGAAGGCCTTCGCGGACGGACAGGTCGATGTGCTGGCCACCGACCACGCCCCCCACACCCGCGAGGAGAAGGGGGAGTCGTTCGACAACGCCCCGCCCGGCGCCCCGAACGTGGAGACGGTCTATCCCCTGATGTTCGGTCTCGTCCAGCGGGGCGATCTCTCCCTGGACGTCCTCGTCCGTGCGCTGTGCCGTCGACCTGCTGCCCTCTTTGGGCTCCGGGGGAAGGGCTCCCTGGAGGTGGGGATGGATGCCGACATCGCCGTCTTTGACCCGCGGGAACGGAGCCGAATCCGGTCGCGAGACCTCCATTCGAAGGCGGGATGGACCCCCTTCGAGGGCTGGGAGGCGATCTTCCCCACGGCCACCTTCCTGCGCGGGACGCTCGTCGCCGAGGCACGGGAGCTGGAGGAAGACCGACAGGGTCGGTGGATTCCCCTCGCGGCATCCAATGCGTAGGGCCCTCTGGCGACGCGCGTTGTGATACGCGCTCGCCAAGCTTTAAGCAAGCCAGTCGAATAGGCGCGCCGATGGTCTTTCTCGAAATCGCCACCTTCCTCCTGGACCTCGTCGCCACCGGGGGGTACCTCGCGATCTTCGTGGCGATGGTCATCGAGGGGGTCATCACGCCGATCCCCAGTGCCGCCATCCTCCCCTTTGCCGG
>JAZGDV010000017.1:0-2567 GCA_036478175.1 Thermoplasmata archaeon | reverse complement strand
TGGCCGGCGTGACCATGGTCCAGGCCCTGAACCAGGCCATGCGGGAGGAGATGGCCCGAGACGAGACCGTCCTGCTCCTGGGCGAGGACGTGGGGGTGGATGGTGGCATCTTTCGCGTCAGCGATGGGCTCCTCGACGAGTTCGGTGAGAAGCGAGTCGTGGACACCCCGCTGTCGGAGGTGGCCATCGTCGGGTCGGCCATCGGCCTCGCCCTCTACGGCTTCCGGCCTATCGCCGAACTGCAATTCAGCGGCTTCTCCTACCAGGCCTTCCACCAGGTGGAGGGGCATGCCTCTCGGTACCGGAAGCGGAGCCAGGGCCGCTACACCGTTCCTCTCGTTATCCGGATGCCCTACGGAGCGGGTGTGCGGGCCCTGGAGCACCACTCGGAGAGCCGGGAGGCGTATTACGCCCACACGCCGGGCCTGAAGGTCGTGATCCCCCGCTCGCCTCGGAAGGCCTGGGAACTGCTCAAGGCCTCCATCCGTGACCCGGACCCGGTGGTCTTCATGGAGCCCAAGGCCCTCTATCGACGGGGGCGGGAGGAGCTGCCCGAGGACCGCCGGAAGGTCCCGGCCTTGGACGGTGCGGAAATCGTCCAAGAGGGAGAGGACATCACCGTGGTCGCATACGGGGCCATGCTATATCGGGCGATGGAGGCGGTGAAGACCCTCGAGCGGGAGGACGTGGTCAACGCGGAGGTCATCGATCTCCAGATGATCGCCCCGCTAGACAGCGATACAATCAACGCGTCCGTCCAGAAGACCGGCCGAGCGGTGGTCATCCACGAAGCGCCTCGAACCCTGGGGGTCGGCGCGGAGATTGCCGCACGCATCACGGAGGAGTCGTTCCTGAGCCTCGAGGCGCCGGTCAAACGCATCACGGGCTACGACGTCCAGGTTCCCCTGTTTGCACGGGAACAGCTCTACCTACCGAGCGAGGAGCGGATCTTGCAAGGAATGCGGGAGACGTTGGCCTTCTAAAGGAAAACCGAGTCGGTCGGCGTGACAGGAACAAGTCTCGTGTACGTCGAAGCGGAGGGGAGCCCCAGGGACATCGGCGGGGCCCATGGCCGCGAGGCCAAAGACCTCATCAGGCGGAACCTGGATCTCTACTTTCACCGTTTCGAAGCCGAGTGGGGCCTCCCGAAGGAGGAGGTCTTGGAGAGGGCTCGCCGCTACGAGGAGGTGGTCGCCAAGGCGGAACCGGATTATCTGGAAGCGCTCTGGGGGGTCGCCGAGGGCTCCGGCCTGCCCGAAGCGGAGATCCTGGCCCTGAACCTCCGGTACGAGATTGTGTACAGCGAATCTTCCCGACGGGGTTTGGCCTTGTCGGACGACCGGCTTCCCAGCGGATGCACGTCCCTCGCCCTTCTCCCCCACCGGACCGTCGGCGCCCACCTTCTGATGGCCCAGAATTGGGACTGGATTCCCGGCATCACAGCCGCGATCGTGAAGTATCGCCTCGATGGGGGGCCCACCGTCCTGGCCTTCACGGAGGCGGGCATCGTAGGCCCAAAGATCGGCCTCAACTCCGCAGGCCTCGGCCTCCTCATCAACGGGATGCTTTCCGACCAGGACGACTGGGAGCGGTTCGGAGTCCCCTTCCATGTCCGTTGCTGGCAGATTCTGCGGTGCGAGACCCTGGACGCCGCGGCCCGGGTGGTCCGCGATTCCCGGGGATCCTGCTCCGCGAACTTCGTCCTTGGCCAGGCCCGCGGGAACTATTCGCAGATTATCGACCTTGAATCCTGTCCTATCGGGACGACCGAATTGGCCCCGTCGGAGGGCGTGCTCACCCATGCCAACCACTTCCACGACCCGGATGCCTTGGGCATCTGGCAGCCCCTCATTTACGAGAAGACTTCCACCTACGAACGGCAGGAGCGCATCGACGAGCTCCTCCCCCGTAGCTCGACGAAAGAGCTGGCCATTCCGGACATCCAGGCAGTGCTCCGGGACCATGAGAACGCCCCCAAGTCCCTCTGTCGACACCCCATGACCGAGTTGCCGGAGGAAGAGCGGTATCAGACCGTCGTCTCCGCGATCATGGACGTGGACGCGGGACGATTCCTCATCGCCCACGGGCCCCCGTGCGAGACGGAGTACCTCGAGTTTTCCTTGGAGACGTAGGCCGTGCGGGGCCTTCAGTCGAGGACCACGTACACGGCGTCGCCCTCTACCTCTACAGGGTAGGTCCGTAGGGGCTCCTCCGCAGGAGGGCTGACCGCCTCCCCCGTCTCCACATCGAACTGCGATAGATGCAAGGGACAGCGCACGTACTCCCCCGTCAAGAAGCCCGTGGCCAGCTCCGCGTAGGCGTGGGTGCAGATCCCGTCGAGGACGTGGAGCGTCCCGTCGAGGTTGACGAGGATGAGTTGCCGTCCGTCGACCTCCAGGCCGTGGATGCGACCCGCCTCGAACGTATCGAGCGCGCCAAGGGGAACCCGTTTCGCCATCCTACGCGACCCACTTCGTGTCGATGAGGTCGTACAGCTGCTTCCGCGCGTCGGGGAGCGGTATCTTCTCGACGATGGGCGTCAAGAACCCCTCGACAAGCATGCGGCG
>JAZGDV010000016.1:0-7243 GCA_036478175.1 Thermoplasmata archaeon | reverse complement strand
ATTCCCCCATGGCCGGGATGACCATGTCCCAGAAGATCCTGGCCAAGGCCAGCGGTCAGGCAGCCGTCGAACCGGGCCAGGTGGTCGACACCGAAATCGACCTCCTGTACATGCATGAGATGCTGGCCATCGCCCTTGGTCCCTTTCGCGAGATTGGAGTCGACCGCGTCTGGGATCCCGACAGGATCGTGGTCACCTTGGACCACTGGGTTCCTCCACCCACCGAGGAGATCGCCAAGATGCACCAGGCGATCCGCGAGTTCTGCAAGGAACAAGAAATCGACCGCTTCCACGACATCGGCGACCACGGCATCATCCACCAGCTCGTGGCGGAGCGGGGGTACGCCCAGCCGTGGGACCTGGTCATCGGGTCCGACAGCCACACGAACACGGTAGGGGCCGTCGGCGCGTTCGCCGCGGGCATCGGGGCCACCGATACGGCGGCCGTTATGGCCACGGGGCGGATTTGGCTCAAGGTCCCGGAGACGATTCGCGTGGACATCGAAGGCGCGCTGGATCGTCGGACGTGGGCCAAGGACGTCATCCTGCGGACCGTGAGCTTGACGGGAGACGACGGAGCGCAGTACAAGGCCGTCGAATTCGGGGGCCCGACCGTGGAGGGCTTCCCCATGAACGAGCGACTCACCCTCTGCAACATGACCACGGAGATGGGGGCGAAGGCGGGGATGGTGGCGGCCGACGAGGTCACCCGCGATTACCTGGCGCACGCGGGGCGCCCGTTTGAGCCGATTGCCGGGGACGAGGACGCGGCGTACGAGAAGACGTACCAGGTGGACGTGGATGGCATGGGGCCTCAGGTCGCCCTACCCGAGAGGCCCAGCAACGTTCAGCCCGTCGAAGAGGTGGCCGGGACAAAGCTCCACATGGCCTTTCTGGGATCCTGTACGAGCGCCCGGATCGAAGACCTTCGGGCGGCGGCAGAGATTATGCGAGGAGGGCGACTGGCGCCGGGGATGCGCATGATCGTCTCGCCTGCCTCCCAGAAGATCTACCGCCAGGCGCTGGAGGAAGGCCTGGCCGGCGTCTTTACGGATGCGGGCGCGACCTTTGCCAACAGCACCTGCGGTCCCTGTTTCGGGGGTCACCTGGGTGTCTTGGCCCCCAACGAGGTGTGCATCAGCAGCAGCAACCGGAACTATCCTGGCCGGATGGGGAGCCCCGAAGCGAAGGTGTACCTGGCGTCCGCCATGACCGTGGCCGCGTCCACCCTCTACGGAGAAATCACCGACCCGAGGGACGTGTAAGCTTGGAGACGAGGTTCCGAGGGCGGGTGTGGAAGTTCGGGGACAACATCACCACCGACCACATCATCTCGGTCAAGTACCTGGGGACCACGGACGCCCAGGTCTTTGCGGATCACGTCATGGAGACCGTGGACCCAAACTTTCCGGCCAAGGTGAAGCCGGGCGACATGATTGTGGCCGGGCGCAATTTCGGGGGCGGTTCGAGTCGGGAGCAAGCCCCTCTTGGCCTGAAGACCCTAGGCATCTCCGCGATCCTTGCCGAGTCCTTCGCCCGCATCTTCTACCGGAACAGCATCAACATCGGACTGCCCGTGGTGGAGTGCGCTGGCATCTCGAAGGCCGTGGAGGAGGGCGACACGCTCGAGCTCGATCTGTCCGACGGAGTGGTTCGACTCCCTTCTGGCGAAGAGAAGACCATCTCGCCTTTCCCGGCCCGCGTCCTGGAGATTCTCTCGGCCGGGGGCCTCATTCCCAGACTGAAGCAGGAGGCCGCCGAGAGGGGGAGGGCCTAGCCCCGTCGTGCGATGGTCCACGAGGCATGCTCTAAGGGTGTACCGCCTCGAGGGTGAAACCTTGCTGGCTGGGGACCCAATCCGTCCTCGCGGGGGTTCTTCCGAGATTCGCTGGACACCGAGAGCCCCTTGGACGTCCGAGAATCCTTAAGTAACGAGGCCCGGGTCCATTTGCCGATGGCCTTGAAGGTCGTGGTTCTGGCCGGGGACGGCATCGGCCCCGAGGTGATTCGAGAGGCCCTCAAGGTCCTGAAGGCGACGGAGGACGCCTATGGCCTGGAGTTCGATCTCATCCCCTACCCCGTCGGGGGGAAGCACTACCTAGAGACGGGGGAGGAGTGGCCCGACGGCGCCTTCGAGTCGAGTCGGCGCGCCGACGCCATCCTGCTCGGGGCGGTCGGCTACCCCGGGGCCGTCCTTCCCGACGGAAACCTCGCCGGCGCCGGGGTCGTTTTTGGCCTCCGATTCGGGCTCGACTTATACGCGAACGTGCGCCCCGCGAAGCTTTACCCCAACGTGAAGCACAAGGTACACAACCGCTTTCGCAAGGTGTGGGACTCGGAGAGGGTGGATTTCGTTATCATTCGTGAGAACACGGAAGGCCTCTATCAGCCCATTCGCGGGGTGCTGGAGCGTGGCGGGATCCAGGAGTTGGCCATCGACAACCGGGTGATCACGCGCAAGGGGGCTGAGCGGGTGATCCGCTTCGCCTTCGAGCAGAGCCTGAAGCGGGAGGGCGCGCCTGGCGACGGGAAGCGGCGGCTCACCTGCGTCGACAAGAGCAACGTGATGGACGGGGACCGCCTCTTCCGTCGCATCTACGACGAGGTGGCAGAGGCGTACCCGACCGTAGAGCGTGACTACGCCTTCGTGGACGCCTTCATGCAGTGGATGATCCGGACGCCGGAGGCCTACGACGTGGTCGTCATGGGCAACCTGTTCGGAGACATCGCCACGGACCTCGCCTCGGTCCTGCAGGGGGGGATGGGCCTGGCGGCCGGGGGGAACGTCGGAGACCACCACGCGATGTTCGAGCCCATCCACGGCAGCGCCCCCAAACACGAGGGAAAGGACCGGGCCAATCCCATGGCCGCCGTGCTGGCCGTTCATATGATGCTCCAGTGGCTGGGGGAAGAGGACGGGGACCCCGCCCTCGGGGAGGCGGCCGCGACGGTCGAGACCGCGGTGGAGTCCGTACTTCGGGAGGGTAAGTTCCTCACGCAAGACCTCGGTGGGAAGGCAAAGACCAGCCAGGTGGGCGACGCCCTCGCCAAGCAGGTTACGACGCTGGCTTCGAAGCAAGGATGAGCTCGGCCGCGTCTTGGAGGTTGGCCACCGCGAACTCGGGCTCCGGCACGTTCCCCTGCTGGCTCTCGCCCTGCCGATTGATCCATCCTGCCATCATGCCGGTGCGTTTCGCCCCCGCGATGTCCTCGCCCGGGGAATCGCCGAGGTGAATCGCTTCCTCCGCGGGGTGTCCGCTGCGCCGCAGGGCCTCCTGAAAGATGCCGGGTTCCGGTTTGTACGTTCGAGTCGCTTCCGACGTCACCACGACCCGAAAGCGATCCGTCAACCGGGAGCGATGAAGGAGGGCCCCGAGGACGTCCTCATCGATGTTGGAGACGATTCCCAGATCGAACTCTTCCAGGAGGCGGAGGGCCTTCATGGCCTCCGGGTAGGGGTCCGTCTTCTTCCACGCCTCCAACAGACGGTCGGAGTGGGCCCCGGCGTCGTCCTCGACGCCAAACTCATGGAGCAGCGAGGTCAGGGCCATGCGGGTCGCCTCTCGGACCGTCACGAAATCCTCAGACGCGATCTGATAGCTGCGGTCCCACCAAAGTCGGGCCAACTCGCCCTGCCCCAGGCCGAGGCCATTCCGGTCGATGATGGCCCCCATCACGTCCGGAACCGTCACGCCCTCCGCCTGGAACAACGTGCCGAAGGCGTCGAACGTGATGAGGCGAGGGCGGCGCAGGGTCACCTCAGGTCTCCTCGGCCATCTCTTGGATGCGGGGAATGACCTCTTGGGCAAAGAGCTCCAGCGGCTGGATCTCCCAAGCATCCGGGAAGTAGATCACGAAGTACGTCACGCCTACCTCCAGGAACCGTCCGAGGGACGCGGCGATTCCCTCGGGGTCCCCGATCAGGGTCCGGGCCTCATACTCCTCCACGCTCTGGCGCAGCCGTTTCGCGAATCCCTCGGCCTTGCCGTGCGCCCCGGCGTGCTCCTCCGCCACCACGACGCTCCGGTTGTGGCTTCGCTCCACCTCGGCCGGATCCCGTCCGATGGCACGACAGTGCGCGTCCAGGATCTGGGATTTCCGAGCGAAGGTGGCGGGATCCCCGAAGAAGTTGGAACGGTCGGCCCACCTGGCCACCGAGCGCAGCGTCAGCCGCTCTCCGCCGCCGCCAATGGTGATGGGGGGTCGCGGTTCCTGGACCGGCTTGGGGTCGCAGAACGCACCGGTAAGTTGGTAGTACTTGCCGTCAAACTCGACCTGCTCCTCGCTCCAGCAACGTCGGACAATCTGGACCGCCTCGTCCATCATCCCGATGCGGACGGCCGGGGTGGGGAACTCGTACCCGTATCCGCGGTATTCGTGTTCATACCAGCCCGCGCCAATCCCGAACTCCAGTCGGCCCTTGGAGAGTACATCGACACAGGCCGCCATCTTGGCCAGCAACGTCGGATTCCGGTAGCTGTTGGCCGTGACCATCTGGCCAACTCGCAGTCGGTGGGTGACCGCCGCGATGGCCGTCGTCATGGTCCAACACTCGAAGACGGGAACCGGGCCCGGGAAGGGAACGGGGTGGAAGTGGTCGTAGAACCAACCCGAGGTGTAGCCGAGGCGCTCGAGGGCTCGGGCGGTCTCGACGATGAGGTCGTACCGCGCCTCCGGCGTCTCCTCCTTGGGCAGGTCGTAGATCCACCCCTGGGGAATCATGGCCCCAAAGGTGATATCCGCCATGGCCGGGCAACGGAGGCTCCGTTTAAGCCACTTGGTCCCCAGGGCCTGGGGGGTTGCCCCTACTCGCCCCGTCCCGCGATCTCCGAAAGCTCCTCCCGCTGCTCCCGGAGGTTCCAGGGGTCCTCGGCGTACACGTCCTCAAAGAGGGTCTCCCAGCGCGGGGGCCCGGAGGCTTCCGCCTGCTTGATTGCAACCGAGATCTCCTGGTCGGCCTTCATCAGGAGGTCGTCCTCGTGCACCTCGTCCAGGACCCCCCGATTCCGGAGGTAAATCCGGAGGCGGTCGAGGGGGTCCCTGGCCCGCCACTTCTTCACCTCCTCCTCGTCACGGTACCGGCTCGGGTCGTCGGCGGTGGAGTGGGCCCCGATTCGGTAGGTAACCGCCTCAATGAAGGTGGGACCCTTCCCCGCGCGCGCAAGGTCCACCGCCCGCTTGGTGGCCGCATACACCGCGAACACGTCGTTGCCGTCGACCCGGATCCCGGGGAAGCCGTAGGCCTTGGCTTTGATGTGAAGGGTCTTGGAGGCGGTCTGAGCCGAGACGGGGACGGAGATGGCCCAGTGGTTGTTCTGGCATAGGAAGACCACGGGGGGCTGGAATACCCCTGCGAAGTTCATGGCGACATGGAAGTCGGAGGTGGAGGTCCCGCCGTCTCCCACGTAGCCCATCACCACCGTGTCGTCGCCCCGATACTTGGCGGCCATCGCGGTTCCCACGGCCTGCGGGAGCTGGTTCCCGACGCAGCTTGACCAGGACACGATGTTGGCCCCGCGGTAGGCATAGTGGCATGGCTGCATGTGTCCCTTGAGGACGTCGTCGCCGCTCCCCATGAGCTGGGCGAGATACTTGGTGAGCGGGTACCCCCGGAGGAGGGCGGCGCCGCCCTGCCGGAGGGCCGGATAGATCCAGTCCTGGTCCTGAAGGGCGAAGGCACTGCCGATCACGGACGCTTCCTCTCCCGTCGTCGTTCCGTAGAAGGCGATCCGCCCCTGGCGTTGTAACGCCATCATCCGGTCGTCCAGCAGCCGAAGCTGCAGCATGTGGCGGTAGAGGGTGCGAAGGTTCTCGTTGGTGAGGACGGGGGTTTTCCCCTTGACGGCCCCCGAGGGGGTGAGAATTTGGAAGGGTTCCTTGGCCAAGGGGCTCTCGGGCGCGCTAGGTCCCCTCGTCCCTTAAAGGTTGCGCGGTCGGTCCTTCGCCCAGGAACGTCGGAAAGGAGCATATGGCCGGAGCCGGATGGTGCATCGATGCCGACCCGGAGCCGGCCCGACACGCCCCTGAAGGCCCTCGTCGAGGTGGCCAGGGATCTTTCGGCGACGCGGAGCCGACTCAAGAAGCGGGAGATTCTGGTGGCGTTCCTTTCCGGCCTGAAGGACGCCGAGGTGGCCCCGACGGTTCTCCTCCTCACGGGACGCATCCTCCCGGAGTCGCAGGATCGGACTCTGAACCTGGGCTGGGCGACGGTGAGTCGAGCCCTGGAGGCCTCTGACCAGGCCACCCTGTTGGCCGAGGAGCTGAGCATCCTGCGGGCATACGGCGCCTTCCAAGAGATCGCTCGGGTGCAGGGCAAGGACTCCGTCAAGAAGAGGCGGAGGCTGTTGCAGGCCCTCCTCGTCCAGGCCTCCGACGCAGAGAGGGACCTTCTTCTCCGGGCCATCAGCGGGGAGATGCGCATCGGGGTCAAGGAGGGCATCCTGTTGGAGGCGCTGGCCGACGCATCGGGCGCGGACCTGTCCGTCGTCCAGCGGGCGCACATGCTCCTGGGCGATCTGGGGCAGACGGCCCACCTTGCCCTCACGGGCGGCGCGGACGCCCTCGCGGCCCAGGAGCTCCGCCTCTTCACTCCCGTCAAGCCCATGATGGCCGAGATGGCCGAGGATCTCGAGGAGGTCCTGCGGGAGCACACGGACGGGACGGCGCTGGAGTTCAAGCTCGACGGCGCCCGGATCCAGATTCACCGAAAGGGGGCCGTGACTCGGGTGTTCTCCCGACGCCTCACGGACGTGACGGGGAGCCTGCCGGAAGTGGTGTCCTGGGTGCAGGCCTTCCGGGGCGAGGACCTCCTTGTCGAGGGCGAGGTGGTGGCGCTGGGAGAGGGCGATCGCCCGCTCCCCTTCCAGGACCTCATGCGACGGTTCCGGCGGGTTCACGACGTGGAGAATCTGGTGAAGCGGATTCCCCTCCGGCTGTACCTGTTCGATGCCTTGCTGTTGAGCGGGGCCCTTCTCATCGACGACCCGTACGAACGGCGCTGGGAGCGGCTTGCCGGGGCCGTTCCGGAGGCCTTCCTCGTCCCGCGCCTCGTCCGTCCGACTCTTGGCGAGGGGCAGGCCTTCTTCGAGGAGGCCCTGGATGCGGGCCACGAGGGGTTGGTGGCCAAGGATCTCCGGAGCCCCTACACCCCCGGGAAGCGGGGCAAGCGGTGGCTCAAGGTCAAGCCCTCGGACACCCTCGACGTCGCGATCCTCGCCGCGGAATGGGGCCACGGCCGCCGCCA
>JAZGDV010000015.1:0-3689 GCA_036478175.1 Thermoplasmata archaeon | reverse complement strand
GAGTCGCGGGCCGCCAAATACCTGGATCGGATTGAGCAGCTGGGCGGGATGGAACGGGCCCTCGAGCGGGGATTCGTCCAGAAGGAGATCGCCGGGGAAGCCTTCCGATTTCAACAGGAGGTCGAGGCGGGGGAGCGGCAGATCATCGGGGTCAACGCCTACGTGGAGGACGCGCCGCCCTCCGTGGAAACCACCCGCATTGACCCTGCAGTGGAGGAGAAACGAACGACGGAGATCCGTCGACTCCGAGAAGGCCGCGACCCGTCGACCGTCGAGAGGACCCTCGCCGCGTTGCAGGAGACCGCAGAGGAGGGGGAGAACCTGCTGCCGGCTGTCCTCGAAGCCGTGAGAGGGCAGGCGACGCTAGGCGAGGTGAGCGAGGCCCTGCGGGCCGTATACGGCACCTACCGGCCTCTCCAGGAGTTCTGATGCACATCAAGCGCGTCGACCACATTGGAATCGCCGTCTCGGACCTCGCCCAGGCGATGGAGGCGTACGAAGCCCTCGGGCTCCGCGCCTCCGCGGTCGAGGAGGTCCCCTCGGAGGCGGTCAAGGTCGCACTCTTCCCCATCGGGGAGATGCGAATCGAACTCCTCGAGCCGTCCGAGGAGGACAGCGTCATCGACCGGTTCCTCCGGAAGCACGGGGAGGGCGTACACCACGTGGCGTTCGAGGTGGACAATCTCGAGGAGGCCTCACGCGCGTTGCGTGCCGCCGGAGTCCGACTCGTCTACGACAGTCCCCACTCCGGAGTAGGGGGATCGAAGATCAACTTCGTCCATCCGACCTCGACCCGGGGGGTCCTCATCGAACTCCGAGAGGGCGCCTAAAGCGCCCGCTCATGTTTTTATAAGGCGTGGCGGTAGATTGCACATGGCCGTGGGGGCCTACCTGGCCTTGGGTTCCGCCCTTGTCGGCGGTCTCTTCGCGGCCTTGGTCTTCCGCCAGTATGCCGCGAAACGGAAAGTCTTCCAATTCGTGTGGGGCACCGGGCTCGCCCTCTTCACCCTCGCCTCCCTCTTCGAGTTCATCTCGGAGCTCCAGGGTTGGAGCATTCCACTCTACCGCACCTACTTCTCCCTGCACCCGACGCTCGTGGCTGTGTTGGGGTTGGGGACCGTATACCTGCTCGCGGACAAGCGTTGGGGCCACGCGTTCCTCCTCTATGTCCTAGGGACCCTCGCCCTCCTCCTCGTCTTCACCCTGACCGCCCCGGTCGACGAGACCCTCTTCGCGCCAGGGCGCGTTGTCGGAGGCGCTGCTATGCCGGATGCGGTACGCAATCTGTCCCTCCTCTTTACGATCCCCGGTGCCGCCGCCCTGATCGTGGGTGCGCTCTACTCCTGGTACCGCACCCGCTGGTCCTACAACCTCCTGATCGCCGGGGGGGCCGCGATCATGTCGTTGGGCGGGACGCTGACGCGGCTAGGACAGGCCGAGCTCCTCTACATCTTCCTCCTCGTGGGCATCGCCATCATGTTCGTGGGATTCCTCCGGAGCCTGGAGGTGTCCCGCGCCCCAGATCCCCAGGCGGTCCCGAGCTCGGCGCAATAGGCGTGGCGGTTCCCTTTGGCAGACCTCCTCATTCGCCGGAGCGTGGTCGACTCTACAAACGAGGAGGCCAAGACCCTGATCGCAGAGGGGGCTGCGCCGTGGACCGTCGTCGTCGCCGACAAGCAGGTCGCAGGCAAGGGCCGGTTCGGGCGACGGTGGGTCTCGCCCCGCGGGGGCCTCTACCTTTCGGTGATCCTGCAAGAGGCGTTGGAACGGACCCCCCTCCTCTCCATGGCGGCATCCCTCGCGGTGGCGGAGGCCTTGGAGGCCTGGGACCTCCCCGTGACCGTAAAATGGCCCAACGACGTCCAGGTTGGCGGAGGCAAGGTGGCGGGGATCCTGGTGGAGGGCCTGGTCGGCGAGGAGGGCTACTGGGTCGTCGTGGGGATTGGTGTGAACTCGGACATCCCGCGGGACAAGCTCCCGAAGCAGCTGGACATGCCCGCCACGACCCTCCGCCGCGAGTTGGGCCGTCCCGTCGACAACGAAGAGCTCCTCCTTCGACTTCTGGCGGCCCTGCGCGATCAGCTGAGGAATCTTCGAGACCCTTCCAAGGTCGTCCAGGCGTATCGAGATCGATGCACCAGCCTCGGCCGTGACGTCGTTGTCCAGACCCGCGAGGGGGTCCTGCGGGGCCGAGCGATGACCATCCGTGCGTCGGGCGCCCTCGTTCTACGGAGGCCATCAGGGGAGGAGGTCGAGGTGATCGACGGGACGGTCCGGGATCCCTGTTGAGGAGACCGGATTCCATTTCACGACGCGTGCGACGCCACCTCCCCTTGGTCTGACGATGTGCGTCGACGTCCGATGACCCCGTCGTTGCTTCCTAAGGACTCGAAGGATCCTGGGTTCCCGAGGTCTACGTGGGGACCCTGGGCCTCGCCTCGACCCACCGTCTCGTTTCCGCCGTCCTCGCGCTGCGCGTTGCGGGTCTCACCACGCCGTCAGCGCCCTCGTGGGGGCCTTCGCCTACGGCCTTGCCAGGACAGGGGGTCAGGAGCTGGAGCAGGCCCCGTAACCCGTACGGGATTCCACCGGGGCGGAAAGGCGTTTTAAGCCCCTGTCCCCTCCGGCGGCCATGGCGCCCGCCTTGGAAGACTGGGAGGACCGGCTCCCTCCGGTTCCGGCCCCCGTTGCGAATTACACGCTGTTCCGACGGAGCGGGCGCATCGCGTTCACGTCCGGGGTCGTTCCGCTGGTGGAAGGCCGTCTTCAGGCGGAGGGAAGACTGGGCGAAGATCTCACCGTGGAGAAGGGGTACGAGGCGGCCCGAACCTGTGCCCTCCTGGCATTGAGCATCCTCAAGGAGAACCTGAAGGGCTTGGATCGCATCAAGCAGGTCTTGCGAGCGGTCGTGTTCGTCGCGTCCGCGCCCGGGTTCCGCGAACAGCACCGCGTGGCCGATGGCGCTTCCGACCTCCTCGTCGAGGTCTTGGGGGAGGCCGGAACCCCCGCACGCATTGCGGTAGGCGTCGCGGAGCTTCCCCTGGGTGCACCCGTCGAGCTCGCCCTCACGGTGGAGACTCGTCGGTAGGCATCCCACAAAAGGGATATTGGCGGGTTCCCTTGCCGCCCCCGGGGGCCCTCTATGTCCACCGACGATAAGATCAAGGAACTCCGGGACCGGAAGGATGCAGCTCGCGCTGGCGGGGGCGAGGACAACATTCGGAAGCAGCACGAGAAGGGAAAGCTCACGGCCCGGGAGCGGCTTGATATCCTCCTGGACCCGGAGTCGTTCGTGGAGCTGGACCCCTTCGTGGTCCACCGCATGACCGACTTCGGGATGGATGCACGGCGCAGCCCGGGCGACGGCGTGGTGACCGGGCACGGGGCCATCGACGGCCGCCTGGTGTACGTCTTCTCGCACGACTTCACCGTCTTCGGGGGCTCTCTGGGGGAGATGTTCGCCAAGAAAGTGGTGAAGGTCATGGATATGGCGACCAAGGTGGGGGCCCCCATCGTCGGGCTGAATGACTCCGGTGGCGCCCGGATTCAGGAGGGGGTGGTTTCCCTGGGAGGCTACGCGGACATCTTCTACCGCAACGTCCGCGCCTCCGGGGTGGTCCCCCAGATTTCGGTGATCCTAGGCCCGGCCGCAGGGGGCGCCGTCTACTCCCCCGCCCTGACCGACTTCG
>JAZGDV010000146.1:0-8530 GCA_036478175.1 Thermoplasmata archaeon | reverse complement strand
TCGACCCTTCGCCCGCTCATCCCGTATGCGGATGCCCTGATGGTGACCCGGGGGGTGGTCCGCAGTTCCATCGATCCGCAGATGGACATCCCCATCGTTCTCCGCGTCTCCGGAGGGGTGAGCGTTGTCGGGCCTGCGCTGTCCGACGAGGGGATTGCCAACTCGGTGAAGGACGCCCTCCGCATCAACGCCACCGCCATGGCCCTCTCGATCTTCGTGGGGACCGCCCACGAGCGGCAGACGCTCCTGAATCTGGCCGAGCTCGTCGACCAGGGGACCGAGCACGGCATCCCGGTTCTCGCGGTGACCGCGGTGGGGAAGGAGTTGGAGAAGCGGGACGCCCGGTATCTCGGCCTCGCCTGTCGCATTGCCGCCGAGATCGGCGCCAACTTCGTGAAGACCTACTATTGCGACGACTTCTTCAAGGTGGTCGAAAGCTGCCCCGTGCCCATCGTCATGGCCGGGGGCCCCAAGCTGGAGACGGACATGGAGGCCTTCGAGCTCGTCCATGCGGCGATCTCCGAGGGCGCCTCGGGCGTGGACATGGGCCGCAACATCTGGCAGTCGGAGTTTCCCGTAGCCAAGATCCGCGCCGTCCGGGCCATCGTCCACGAAGGTGCGAACCCGAAGGAGGCCAACCAGGTTTTCGAGGAGACCAAGGCCGGGATGAATAGCTAGCCACGCCGGCTCGCGAATGGCCTCTCGGTCACGCCGTTCCTGCGTCATCGCCAGGGGGCGATGGGGTGTCCCGTCATCGCCAGGGCTTCCGCCAGGGACCGACGTCTCCCCTGCACCCTTAAGACGAACTCTTCGCCGTTTCCCCTCACGGTCACCATGTGGTACCACCGCCGCAGGTGCGCTTCGATCACGGAGAGGCTCATCTGGTCCGTGGGGTTCCTCGCCGCGCGACGGGCCGCGGCACGGGGGATGAAGAGCCCGAGAAGCACCCCAAGGGAGGTGACGCCCAGGATAACGAGGGCCGTCACGACGGGATCCCGGAGCGCGAAGCCGAACAGGAGAGGAAAGACGGTGAACAGGAGAATGAAGACGATCCAGCTGATCATGGAACCCGCTCGCCTCAGGCCGCCCAAGACACGACCGGCCGTGATCAGGCGCAGCGAGCCCATGCTCACATGGAGAATCTGAAGCGGTCGTGGGTCTTCCTCGCCCTCCCGCTTCGCGAGGAAGAAGTACTCTCGGATCACCAGCTCAGCCCGAAGGCGGCGGGGAGTACAACTAGGTTTCTAGCTGGAAGGAAGGACCGCTCCCTCGCGCTGAGACTGGGTGTTCCCGGGCAACGGAGAGCTGCCTACTCGGAGTCACCCTCGCCGCCCGGGCCTCCCTCGCCCGGCGAGCCGCCTTTGAACTCCGTAGCCGCGATGATGTCGTCGATCCGAAGGATCATGACGGCCGTGTCCGTGGCGCTGCTGAGGGCCTGTCGCGTCACCCGGATCGGCTCCAAGACGTCGAGTTTCTTCATGTCGGTGACCTTGCCCGTGTAGACGTTGATGCCGTGCCTGTGCTTCCCGGCCTTGTGGGCGTTCCGCAGGTCAATGAGGGTGTCGATCGGGTCGAGGCCTGCGTTCTCCGCCAGCGTGCGGGGAATGACCTCAAGAGCCGTCGCGAAGGCTTCGATGGCGATCTGCTCGCGTCCACCCACAGAGGCTGCGTAGTCGCGCAGTCCGAGGGAAAGGTGGGTGTGGACCGAGCCGCCGCCCGTCACCATCTCCCCATCCTCCACGGCCGCCTTGACGACGCTGATCGCGTCGTCGACGGACCGCGCGATTTCGTCGACTACATGCTCCGTGCCCCCTCGCAAGAGGATAGAGATGGCCTTGGCGTTCTTGGCACCGGTCACGAAGGTCATCTCGTCGTCTCCGATCTTGCGCTCCTCGACCAAGGCCGCGGTGCCGAGATCGGACCTCTCGATTTCCTTCACCTTTGACACGATTTGGGCTCCCGTGGCCTTGGCAAGCTTCTCCATGTCGGACTTCTTGACCCGGCGAATGGCAAAGATGCCCTCCTTGGCCAGGAAGTGCTGGGTCATGTCGTCGAGGCCTTTCTGCCCGAAGACCACGTTCGCACCGGCCTTCTTGAGTGCGTCGACGAACCCTCGGAGGATGTTCTCTTCCTCCCCAAGGAAGGCCTGCAGCTGTTCCGGGTTGCTGATCTGAATCCGAGCGTCGAATTCGGTCTTCTTCACTTCGAGGGCGGCGTTCACGAGGGCGATTTTCGCCTTCTCTACACGAGTGGGCATCCCGGTGTGGACCCGCTCCTTGTCCACGATGATGCCGTCGATCATCTCGCTGTCGGTGACGGACCCGCCCTGCTTCTTCACAATCTGGATGTTGTCCTCGTCCACCTGCCAGGCACCGTCGACCTCTTCGGCCACGGCGAGGACCGACCTAACGGCCAGCTCGGCGAAGTGCTCCCGGTCTGCGCTGACGGCCTTGCTGATCATGGAGGTTGCTGCGATCTTCCGAAGGGTCGCCTTATCTTTCGGACCGACCTTCTCGGCAAGATCTCCCAAGAGCTCGATGGCCCGATCCGCGGCCATCCGGTATCCCTGGGCGATGATGGTCGGGTGGATGTTCTGATCGATCATATCCTCGGCCCGTTTCAGGATCTCGCCGGCCAGGATCACCGCCGTGGTGGTCCCGTCGCCGACCTCTTGATCCTGGGCTTTCGCGACCTCGACCAGCATCTTCGCCGCGGGATGTTCCACGTCAATTTCCTTGAGGATCGTGACCCCATCGTTGGTAATCACGACGTCACCCATGCTGTCCACCAGCATCTTGTCCATTCCACGGGGCCCGAGGGTCGTCCGAACGGCGTCGGCGATGGCCTTGGCGGCCGCAATGTTGCCGATCTGGGCGCCCTTACCGCGATCGCGGCGGGTGCCTTCCTTCAGAATCAGTATTGGGGTTGTTCCCATCATGATATCTTCTCCCTTTGCAGTGGAATCCTGTGCTCCCTTATGTAATAGACCTTCTATATAAGGATTTATCCCGGACGGGCTGCACAGTCGTCAGACTTCTCGACGGACCGTGATGGGGATGAGCCCCTTTTCAAACTCGAGCTCTGCGATGTCCACGGGGTCCACGAGGTTCTCGGGAATCGCCACAATTACCGGGGCGCCCATGGCGATCTGCAGGGCCCGGGCCCCGATGATGCGCGCCCGTTCGAAACGGGTAAAGTCCCGGATTCTGCCTCCCCCCTTCTCCCTTAGCACCTGACCGGCCGGTGAACGCGAGCCCCCGGGAGCCGCCAGCGGGTCTTCGTCCTCCAGCAGCGAAGCTAGTGGCATCTCGCCCTAGGTACCGTCAATGCCCCACCGAGACTCTCGCCTGGTTGCCCGGCCCCAGAAGAGTTACGCACTCGCCCTTACGGGGCTCCGTTCTAGATGCCCTTCCTATTAAAGCCTTTACCGCCCAGACTGGCTAGGGTGCTCGTTATTGCCCCCGATAATTCCGGCCGAAGGTATAAGGCGCCATCGCGGGAGGGAATGCAGTCGTCCTACGCCGACGCGACGCGTTCCCCAGCCCGCACGCGAGGCGGGGTCCAGGGAGGTGGCGATCCAGAATGGAAGCGAAGTTGGAGGAATCGTCCGGCGCGTTCCTGGGAGAGGCCTTTCCCTCGGGGTCCGTGACCCTCCTCCTGACCCCATCCGGACCCGAACGAGAGGCCTTTCTCGTTCCCCTAATCCTTCATGCACTGCACGAGGAAACGCCGCTTCTGGCCGTTCTCTCGAATACCTCCCCAAAGAAGATCCTGACCAAGCTCGACCTCGCCGGAAGGAAGGGGAAGTCCGCCCTCCTCAGAGGCCGGTTTCGCATCCTGGACTGGTACTCGCACAAGGAGAGTGCGGTGACGGAGACGGTCGAGGAGAGGGGAGTCCTCCGGTGTCCGGGAAAGCTGGAGGCCCTCGAACCGGCGCTCGACGGACTTCTCGATGGGAAGGACGGCCGGGGGCTCGCCATCCTGGAGTTCTTGACGGACGCCACGTGGTTTGGCAAGGAACGGGCGCTGGATCTGGCGATGACGATCCGGGATAAGGCCATGCGAGCCTTCGGTAAGGCGATCCTTGTGCTCGATGCGGAGTTGGTCGCCCCTGACGTGATGACGCGGCTCGAGGGGATGGCCGACGGAGTCGTTCGGTTGCTCCGAGAACGATCCGAGGTGGGGCCGGCCTGGAAGGTCTCGGTGGCGAGTTCGGGGAAGAAGGCCAAGGATCACTACCTGTCCATGAAGCCCCCGTTCGTAGGGTTCACGATCACAGAGCAGCCGGAAGCGGCGCTGGTCTCGTGGGCCCTTCCTCCCCAGACGCTCGAAGCGTCTCGCTGTTCCAAGTGCGGGGCACCGATGGAAGACGAGGCCTGCATCGCATGCGGATACGGGTCGGACGAGACTCGTATCAAACAAGTCCGGCAGGTCCTCCAACGGTGCGAGGATCGTCTGACGGACGACCCAACCGACACCGATGCCCTCTTCACGAAGTCCGTCGCCCAGGCCAGGCTGCGTGGATACGAGGAGGCCATCGAGACCCTCAACCGGCTCGCACGATTCGACCCTCGATACCCTGCCCTATGGATGCTCAAGGCGAAGATCTACGAGCGGGTCGGAGATGATCTCAAAGCCAAGCTCTGCCGCCAGCGGGCCCTGGAACTCGAGGAAACGGAATCGGGCTCGGTCCTCGCCATTCGCCGGGGCAAGGCGGGCTTCCAATGCCCTCTGTGTCGACGTTGGCTTCCGATGGACGCCATAGCCTGCCCGTGCGGGGCCGAATTTGACGAGGACGAACCCGAGTGAGCGGGAGTTGTCCCCCGACCTAAACGGTCCGATTCATGGAAAGCGCCGCTCTCTCCTCGCCCTGACCCGGTCGGGGGATTGTGGGATACCGGGGTTGACCCCATTCACCAAGGCGAGCGCCTCGTCATGAGGACACCGTACGATATCCGCCCCTGCATGCATCGCGGTTCACGAGTCCCCGCGACCTTCGCGAGGGGCACCTCGTTATCCATTTCCGACCATAAACCCCTTTCGTTCGAAGCGTCAGGACTTTAAGAGGCGAGTCGCGTGAGCGCCGCGTGACCGTTTCAGAGGTCCTTCCGTGGGTCGCTCTCCGGCGGGGAAGGCCTCGCGACCCGACCGGGAAGACCAGGGGCGCCGGAGACCTCGGGATGCTCCGGGACGCGGGGAAGAAGTACGGACGAGTTCTGATTTGGGACCTCGAGGGCACGGCCGGAGGATTTCCCCAACTCAACGTCTACCGTCGGTTCGAGGGAAGGGGACTCTGGGTCGAAGGCGGGGCCCGAACCCTCGGCACCCTGGTGGACGTCCTGGTCGCGGGGGCGGAGGTGGCGGTGATCAACGGGCGTCGGATGGGGGGATCCGAGGTGCTTTCGGAGGCGAACGAGCTCACAGGCCAGTTGGCCTTCTGCGTGGAGGAGGGAACCGATCTGGAGCGGGGAGTCGGGGATCCGCAACGCGAACCCCCCGACCTCTTCCGAGAGGCGCGCGAGGCGGGGATCGAACGGGGCGTGTATCTCCAATACCCCCTTCTCCGCGAGAGGCCCTCGTGGATTGAGGAACTCGAAGACATGGAACTCTATGTGGGGCCCGTTCGGGTCGTCGGGGGGCAACCCCAGGTCGAAGGACGCGTGGTCGCCAACCTCTATGAGCTGGTCTGATGGAGGACCTCAAGCGGACCATCTCCCTCCTCTTCCGTCGGCAGGGTCGGGAGCGGATGTCGGAGCGAGACTTCGTGCTCTCGGCCTCGATGGACCTGCGCTGGTTTCCCCCGAAGGAGGCTCAGCGCCTCCTCGACCTCAGTGTGCAAAAGGGCCTCGTCACGGTGGTAGAGGGGGACGTGGAGCCCACGTTTGACCTCGATGCAGTGGAGGTGCCCTTGAACTTCGTACCGACGACCGAGGTCCTTCAGGACGCGGGTGACTTGTTCGAACGCATTCTCGATGCGATTGCGAAGGCCGCGACCGCCCCCAGGAAAGACCTGGCCGCCCGGGTCAACGGTCTCCAGGAGGGCATGGGCATCTACGTGGAGGTCGCCGCCCTCCTGGCGGCCCGGGAGCTCGAGGTCGATGTCTCCGGTTTCTACCCCGAGGTGGAAGCGAGAGTCCGGGAGGGCCGTCGCTAGTCTTCTCGGCGAATCAGGTCGCCCAGGGTCAGGGGCGTAGTTTCGGTGTGCGGGGGGGCCTCCCCTTCCTCGACGCGCTCTCGCAGCCGAATCTTGAGGACGCGCTCGAGCTTCGCCACCAGAGTGTCGGGTGGCCGCATTCGCCCCTTCTCCAATTTCTCCAACACACTCAGTTTCTCGTTGATCCGTCGAGCGAGCTCTTCCCGCTTCCACCCGAAAGCCTCTCGGGCCCGCCGCAGTCGGTTCGGGAAATCCGGCGCCAGGTCGTACTCCGTCTCCAAGGACAGGCGGTCGGTGCGGGTTCGAGGCGCACCCGGGAGCGTGACAGGCTGTGTCTTCGCGGGCCGGATTTCCTCCCCGAAGCGCGAGCAACGGTCGCAGAGCCTGAGGCGGATCCCTTCCACCGACACGGGACGCAGTCGCTCCTGCTCGGTCCCGCACATCTCGCACAACGGCATCAGGTCTTCCTCGCTACCTCTCTTCCAGGAGGGGGAGCCGAGACCCCCGCCGGTAGCGCAAGTACTGGAAAGAGAGGATGGCCGGGGACAGGAGAAGGAAGACCGCCGCAGCCACGAGGCCGAAGACGAACAGCACCGTCATGATGTAGAGGGTGTAGGGCATGGCCAGGGAGGCGAAGGTGCCCAGTGCGAGGGCCCCCAGTACCCACGGATCGACCCACAGTCGCAAGAGGCTCAAGGAGCCCATGGCCCGTCCTAACTTGAACATGTCGGCCCCCGTCTATCGTTTCTGATGCCGACGGTCGTCGTTGCCCCCTTTGGCGGCGGCTCTGTCCGCCGCCCCTTTCCCCTTTTTCTTTCGAGAACGTTCGCACGGACTTGTTACGGGGTCCGCTGGAGGATATCCCTAACCTCGTCTCGCACCATCCAGCGGGCGGAAAGAAGGACAATCACGAGACCCCCAATGGCCATGGCCAGACTGAGGGAGTCGCCGAAACCATATCTAAACAGGCCAACCGCGATTAGGATGAGACCGAGGACTGCAAGGAACATCTGGACCATCGCCCTGAGAAGACCCATCATCCCAGGAAGAGGATGCAATGATAAAGCTGATGGGGTGCCACCGAGCAGAGTAACCCGGTCGAGGAAGGATTAGCTTGAGCGGCACCGATCCCCACTCCGCCCCCTTTGATGGACCGAATCGAGGCCCTCATCGGGGAGGACAGCCTGGGTTTCACGTCGCTGCAGCACTACGTCGCGGCCGCCCTCCACTCGTTCACAAGCTACAAGGAGAGGCAGGTCGAGCGGCTGCGGGGGGACGCCCGGAAGGGGCGGCTGCGTGAAGGTCTACGGGTCCTTCGACGACCTCGGGCCCTTCCGGGCCAAGCTGGACGTGGCCTTCGAGCTGCGGAAGGTCGCCCAGGTGAAGGTCGCTGAGCAGGAGGCCGCACCGTGATCGTGAAGCGCCACCCCGCTCGGGAGCTCCGGAGGCATCACCAACCCTTCATGGGCCTCGGATGGCGCGGGGATCCGCAGGGCCGGCCTGAGGATCTTGTCTTCCGCAAGGATGACGGGAGGACGGAGCGCAACAAGCGAGCGGCCTTCCGGGAGTGGTTCGCCTACCGCCTCCAGAAGTATGCCAAGGCCGTGGAGTATCGGGAGCACGTCTTCCCGCACCTCCTGCGGTCCAGCGCCGCCACGGACCTCTCGGAGCGAGGCGCCTCCGACCGGGACATCATGGACCAGGGCGCCTGGAAGACCATGGCCAGCCTGCAGGGCTATCTCCGGGTGGATCCGGAGGCCCGCCGCGAGCGGCTACGGGAGAGCCTGGACCTGTGAGGGCGGTAGGCCGGGTCTATCAACCTCCGCCTTTCCGAGGGGGTGATGGACTTGGCCTATCAGCTCTGATGCCCGCGGGGGAACGCATAAATAGACCCTCCAGGTAATTAGCGCGCGATGCTCCCCTCCCCCACCAGGAGGCACGCTTTTGGATGAGGAAGACGCGCAGGAATTCTACGAGCGTCTCTCCGAGCGCATCGCTCTCCTCGAACAGAAGAACGACCGGCTTCTCCAAGATTCAAAGCTAATCGAAGGGGAAAAGCGTTTCATTCAGAGCGAGCTGGGGAAGCTGAGGCGGGAGGGAAAACGCCTCAAGTCCGAGCTCGATCGACTGAAGTCTCCGCCCCTCATCATTGGTGTGATTCGAGACATCCTGGTGGACGGCCGGATGGTCGTCAAGAGCACTACCGGCCCCGATTTCATCGTCCAGGCCGCGGACTACGTGGACCCCGACAGCCTCGTCGTCGGGTCCCGGGTGGCCCTGAACAAACAGACTCTGGCCGTGATGGGCGTCCTGCCCCCTTCCTACGACCCCATTGTGATCGGCGCGGAGGTGATCGAGAAGCCCCCGATTACCTAC
>JAZGDV010000145.1:0-5186 GCA_036478175.1 Thermoplasmata archaeon | reverse complement strand
TTCCGGTTGCTGGGATCCCATGACGTGGATCACGGCAACTGCTAGTCTCTTGGCCATCTGCTGCTCCTTTCGACTGTCGGGTGATCCTGTTTCGGCGGACTATTTCAGCGGCCCTCGCTCCGCACTTCCTAACAGGTCCAGGTCCGGCCCAGAGCCGAGCCGTAAAAGTTAACGCGCCACCATCACGGTGCCCCGCTCGCCGGGGTCTTGGTGCGCGGCCTGGGCCTATCGCGCCCGCTCCTTAACGAAATAAGCGACGACGAAGGTCACGACCGTGGCGATAGCCGCGCCGATTTCGGCGTCGATATCGGCGTTGGCGTATTCGTTGAGGGCCCAAACGGCGATGACGGAAATTGCGCCGCCGATGCCCCCACTTCCGACCTTGCGTGATGGAATATTGGTTGGATGTTTGACGAGCGTGCCATTGGACATAGTTGCTTCCTCCTCAGAATTTCCGATCGATCCTTCTGGCGTTATTACTGATCACCGATAACGCCGGCGATACTTGCTCCTCGGGTGAGAAAGTCTCGAATGTGCTTCGAAAGCTCGGGAACCTGTAAATTGCTGTAAGACATTTACTCGGCTCGAGATTCGAACCGGGATTCTTGTCACTTCCTTAATTGGGGATCGTATATATCGTTAATTTTGGCCTCCAATTCCGGGTCCTCATTCATGTCTTCGCTAATCCGAAAACCTAATTCGTGGCCCCCGTCATCGTTTGACTCTGTCGGGCATTGATGATCACGGCCTGAACACCAGATTCTCGGGATCGACCGTCAGCCCGACCACCTTCCCGTTTTGTCGGATCACGGTGTCGAAGTGGGTGAAATTGCCTTCCGGCAACACCAGTACCCCCTCCGGATTGTTTTCGATGTGCTGCCTGAAACCGATAACGCTCGCATGAGTCTTGAGATAACCCACCAGACGGCGGAACAGCTTGGGAAGGATGACATGGTCGTCGGTGATCGACTTCAGGTTGCTCACGGTGACGCCCGATGTCTTGTCGCTCGCCCAAACGCCCTTGGCCTTGGATCGCGCGTCCTTCGCCGCGGCGCTCATCACGCCACGTAGATCGGCGCCCCGAGTGCGGGAGTGCGAACCTGGCGTACGACGAGACGCGCGGTGAGTTGGTCTGCCAGGAGTGCGGGCTCGTCATCGATGAGGGCATCATCGATCAGGGCCCCGAGTGGCGCGCCTTTGACATGGAACAGGGAGAAAAGCGCGCTCGCACGGGGGCGCCCATGACCTACACGATCCATGACAAGGGCCTCTCGACCACCATCGGCTGGAAGAACAAGGACTCCTACGGGAGGACGATCCCGACCAAAAACCGGGCCCAGCTCTACCGGCTGCGCAAGTGGCAACGCCGGATCCGGGTGAGCAACGCGACGGAGCGGAACCTGGCCTATGCCCTGAGCGAGCTCGATCGGATGGCCAGCGGAATGGGGCTGCCGAGGAACGTCCGAGAGACGGCGGCGGTGATCTATCGAAAGGCCGTGAACAAGAACCTCATCCGCGGGCGCTCCATCGAAGGGGTCGTGGCGGCCTCCCTCTACGCTGCCTGCCGCCAGAACGGCGTTCCAAGGACCCTCGATGAAATTGCCAACGCCTCCCACGTCACGCGGAAGGAGATCGGCCGGACCTACCGGTTCATGACCCGGGAGTTGAAGCTCAGGCTCATGCCTACCCGGCCCCAAGACTACGTGTCTCGCTTCTGCAGCGAACTCAAGCTGTCCGGAGCGGTGCAGTCCCGGGCCATGGACATCCTGAAGGACGCCACGGACAAGGAACTCACCTCCGGCCGGGGACCTACGGGGGTCGCGGCCGCCGCGATCTACGTCGCCTCCATCTTGGGCAACGAGCGCCGCACCCAGAGAGAAGTGGCCGATGTCGCGGGGGTGACCGAGGTCACGATTCGCAACCGCTACAAGGAGCTCACCGACAAGCTCGGCATCGACGTAGTGCTCTAGCCCTAGAAGAAGGGGCGAAAGCGGTCGAGGAGCTCCATATCTTCCAGGAGCTCCCGTGTCTTGCTGGGCCGTTCCACCAGAAAGAGACGGGCCAGGTCCTTCGGCGTGTCGACGTCCAATCCGCCCTGGAGCAGGTCCACCACCGAGGCCGGGACGTCCTTCCGCATCGCCTCCTCCAGGTGGGCCAGATGGTCGTCGCTCTCGAACCGCGGCTCGATGACATCCGGGGGCGAGGTGACCAGGATGGAGGTCCCGGGGCCGATGGTGGAGGGGACCACCAGGACCGAGGGGCCCTCGGGGACGCGCCCAAGAAGGTAGCTCAGGTCGTCGGAAGTCAGGAGAGGCAGGTCGCTGGGGAGGGAGACGAGGGTGTCGCCCCCCCGCTCCTGGGAGAACCGCACACCGAGGTGAAACGCGCTATCCATGTCCTTGGGGTCGGTCTCCTTGATGGGCACGAGGCCCCGCTCTTTCGCCCGCACCAGCACCTCATCCTCCGGGCTGACCACGGCGATCTGACTGAGCTCCGGGCAACCCTGGGCCGCGTTGGTCACGTCCTCGAACATGGCCTTGGTGAGGGCTCTTCGCTCTCCCACGTTCAGGACCGCAGCCAGCTTCGGCCTGGTCTCGTGAAAGCTTTTCAGGATTATCGTACCCACCGTCGTCATCCGGGTCTGCTCCGATGCAGCCTCCTGGACATGAAAGCCGCATGGGATAACGGGGGCCACGCTACTTAACGCAGCGCCGTCGCAGGTGACACCGGCCTCTAACCGAGGTCGCGGACGCGCGCGGCGTCGATCTTGACGAGGGGGCCTTGGATTTCCTCTGGCGGATGGTCAGGGTACTTCGCCGCCATCGCCTCCCAGACGCCTTGGGACTCGCGTTCGCTGCGCACCCACTGCGCCAGTCCCTGGACGACGAAGCCCCGCAAGGCCCCGTCCTCGGACACGTCGGCGAGGACGGCAAGACGTCGGTTGGCGTGCAGGTGCGCGACCTGCTCGGATTCCGCTGGCGAGGTGAAGTAGAGGGAGGTCCCGTCGAAGTAGAAGCGGACGGGCGCGCTGAAGGGGTCTCCGCGAGGCGAGATCGTGGCCACCCGGAGGGTCCGGACCTGATCCAAGATCTCCAACTGCCGTGGCGTCCACTCCGTCATGGCTCCCTTCGCAACCTCCGCGCGATAAATATAGCTAAGGGCCGGGTCTGAAAGCACCTATTTAGTGGCCGCCGTCTTGGGCCCTCGAGCATGGCCACCCCGCCACGGGAGGAGGGGTCCGGCGCCTTCGCCATCGCGGACGCCCGGGTCTCCGATCGGGTCCAGCACTTTCCCGAGTCGGTCATCCGCGAGATGACCCGGTTGGCCAACCGCCACGGGGCCATCAACCTCTCCCAAGGCTTCCCCGACTTTGACCCGCCGGAGGAGATCCTGGAGGCGGCCCGCGACGCCCTCGCGGAGGGGTACAACCAATACGCCACCACGTGGGGAGCCGAGGACTTCCGTCAGGCGATCGCGGAGAGCGCGCTCCGCTTTCAAGGGCTCGAGGTGGACCCCGATGCTCACGTCGTCGTCACGTGCGGGGCCACGGAGGCGATGATGGCCGCGATGCTCTCCCTCATCGACCCGGGGGAGGAGGTCGTCGTCCTGGAGCCGTTTTACGAGAACTACGGGCCCGACGCCATCGTCTCGGGTGCCCGCCCCGTCTTCGTGCCGATGGAGTGGCCCACCTACCGCTTGGACGAGGAGGCGCTGAAGGCGGCGTTTGGACGGGAGACCAAGGCCCTCATCCTCAACACCCCCAACAACCCCACGGGCCGCGTGTTCGACGAGGGAACCCTTCGACTCGTGGCCGACCTTTGCTCGGACCACGACGTCGTGTGCGTCACCGACGAGATTTACGAGCACATCGTCTACGACGGCCGCCGTCACGTCAGCATCGCCACCCTCGGAGGCATGTGGGAGCGCACCGTCACCATCAGCGGCTTGTCGAAGACCTTCAGCGTGACGGGGTGGCGCCTCGGTTACGCCCTCTCCCCCCGAACCCTCACGGAGGCGTTGAAGCGGACCCACGACTTCCTCACGGTCGGAGCTCCGCACCCCCTGCAGATCGCGGGGGCCTACGCCTTGCGGATGGGCGATTCTTACTTCGAGGCCCTGCGAGCCGCCTACACGGAACGGCGGGAGGTCCTCTACGACGCCCTCACCGCCATCGGATTCCAGTGTGCCAAACCGGAGGGCTCCTACTACATCATGGCAGACATCCGCCCGCTGACCGACAAGGACGACGTGGGGTTCAGCCGCTTCCTGGTGGAGGAGGTCGGGGTGGCCGTCGTTCCCGGGAGCAGCTTTTTCGCCGACCCTGCGGACGGCCGCTTCTTCGTCCGCTTCGCCTTTCCCAAGCGAATGGAGACCCTTCGAGAGGCCACAAAGCGGCTGGAAAAGGTGGCGGAATGAAGGTCGTGGCCGACCTCGTTCTCGTGGGGGGTCGGATTCTCACGTGGTCGGAAGAGGAACCGGAGGCCGAGGCCATTGCCCTGGGGGGCGGCCGCATCTTGGCCGTGGGGAAGCGAGCTGAGGCCATCGGCTTCGAGGGGCCCGAGACGCGCGTTCTGGATGTGGGGGGTCGCGTCGTCCTCCCGGGATTCAACGACTGCCACGTCCACCTGGCCACCTCCGGCGCTCGCATTGCCTCGCTGGACCTGGCATCCGCCGCGTCCCTGGATGATCTGAAGGCACGGGTGGCCGCCAAGGCGTCCGCGGTCCCCGAGGGCGGATGGCTGTTGGGCCACAACTGGGATGAGAGCAGGTGGCCGGTCCGCCGTTACCCCCTTCGCGAGGACCTGGACCAGGCGGTCCCCGATCACGCAGTGGTTCTATCGCGCGTCGACACCCACATGGCCGTGGCGAATTCGGAGGGCCTTCGGCGTCTGTCCCTCGAAGGCGTGGAAGGCGCGGAGCGGGACGCCGCGGGCGTCCTTACGGGCGTGCTCAAGGAAGACGCCATGGAGGTCCTCCGCGAGGCGACACGCCCCGGCGCCGTCACGATGCAGGAAGGCCTCCAGGCGATAATCGTAGATGCCCATCGCCTCGGCATTACCTCCGTCTCAGAGACGGTCAGCCCGTACGGCATTTCGTCCTACCGGGCGCTCCGACGGGTGGGCGAACTCACGCTGCGCGTGAACCTCATGCCCCGGGCGGAGGGCCTTCCCACTCTCCTGGAGGGT
>JAZGDV010000144.1:0-2621 GCA_036478175.1 Thermoplasmata archaeon | reverse complement strand
CTGGGGGTCGATCTTGCGAAGGCGAGGGTGGCCATTCAGGGGTACGGCAACGTGGGCTACAACGCGGCTCGTCTCTTCCACGAGGAGGGCGGGTCGAAGATCGTGGCCGTGAGCGATTCCCGGGGGGCGATTCGAGACAAGGAGGGTCTGGATCCCCTCGCGGTCAAGGCCCACAAGGACGAGACGGGGAGCGTGGCGGGGTTCCCGGGCTCGGAGCCCATCACCCCGAAGGAACTTCTTGCGGAGAAGGCCGAAGTCTTGATCCCCGCGGCCCTGAGCGGTTGGATCACCACGGACAACGTGGACTCCGTCCAGGCTCGTATCGTCGCCGAGGGGGCCAACGGACCCACGACCCCGGGCGCCGATCAGGTTCTCTTCCAGCGGGACGTCACTGTGATTCCTGACATTCTGTGCAACGCGGGCGGGGTGACCGTGAGCTACTTCGAGTGGGTGCAGAGCCTCCAGATGTTTTTCTGGTCGCTGGAGGAGGTAAAGCAGCGTCTGGAGGAGATCATGGTGAAGGCCTTCGATCGGGTCTGGGAGATGGCGCAGGAGGAGAACGTCGACATGCGGACGGCGGCCTACATGGTGGCCATGAAGAAGATCGTCCGCGCCTACGAGATTCGCGGCATCTATCCTTGATCGCGTAGGGAAGCGGCCACGATCTCCGCGAGGTCGAGGGATTGGAAGGACGCCTCCGCCCCGAGGGTTTTGATGCCGTCCTCCATCATCGTCATGCAGAAGGGGCAGGCGGTGGCCACACCGCCTGCCTGCGTGGCCACCGCCTCCTCTGTCCGTTCCACGTTGATGCGCTTGCCTACGGACTCCTCCATCCACATCCGACCCCCACCCGCCCCGCAGCAAAGCTGGTTCTCCCGGCGGCGGGGCATCTCACGGATCCGGAGTCCGGGGATGCCGCGAAGGGCTTCCCTCGGGGCCTCATACACCCCGTTGTGGCGACCGAGATAGCAGGAGTCGTGCCAGGTCAGGTCCAGGTCCGTCCTTCGGAGCGGGAGGCGCCCGGACGCGATGAGCTGCTGGATCAGCTCCGTATGGTGGACGACCTCGTACTCCCCGCCGAACTCCGGATACTCGTTCCGGAAGGTGTTGAAGCAATGGGGGCAGGTGACGACGATCCGCTTGACCCCGTGGACGCGGAGGGTCTCCACGTTCTCCTCCATGAGGGTCTGTGCGAGGTATTCGTTCCCGATGCGGCGGGCGGGGTCCCCGGTGCACTTCTCCTTCGTCCCCAGGATGGCAAAACGGAGGCCCGCGGCCCGGAGGATCTTCACCATGGCGCGGGCCACCCTCTGGTTCCGCTGGTCGAAGGAGGCGGCGCATCCCACCCAGTAGAGGAGATCCAGGTCCGTGGTCTCGGACGCCTCCCGCAGCGGCACGTCCAGTCCCTCTGCCCAGGCGGTCCGCTGGTCCCACGGCATGCCGTAGGGGTTGAAATTGGTCTCCATGCTCTGGAGCGCTTCCTGAGCCGAGGCCGGCAAGGCGCCCTGTTCCATGACCAGGTTCCGCCGGAGCTCCACGATCGGGGCCACGTGACGAATGGACACGGGACACACCTCCACGCAGGCGTTGCAGGTGGTGCAGGCCCAGAGTTCTTCCTCCCCCACGAGGAAGGGGGCCGGTCGTTCCAGCTCCCCCCGCTTCTCCTGGAAGGTCATGTCGCGTAGAGTGAGGATGACTTTCATGGGATCCAGGGGCTTGTCCGTGATCCACGCCGGGCACACGCTGGTGCAGCGGCCGCACTCGGTGCAGGCGTCGAACATCAGACGGTCCTGCTTGGAGAAGTAGCTCATATTGGCGGCCCCGAGGGGAACCTGGTCGGCCTCGGGTCCCGTGAGCTCTCCCAACCGGAAGGGCGTGGGCAACTGGCCGTAGGGCCGGAGGGAGGCCGTGTATGTGTTCAGCGGGGAGGTGACCATGTGGAGGAACTTCGTGAAGGGGATGCTCGCGATGAGGGCGAAAGTGGCGAAGGCGTGGAACCACCAAATGGCCAAGTACGTGGATTCCAGGGCCGGGCTCACGACGCCGGGTGTCAGGAGTCCGACGGCGACGAAGGGGCGAGAGAGGGCGTACCCCACGAAGGAATAGGGATACCAGGGCTGCTGGGGGGTGGCCCCGAGGCGGATCCCCTCCAGCACGAAACCCTGGATGGCGAGGAGCAGCAGGATGAGGAGGACGTAGTAGTCGCCCCACCCGGTGCGCAGATGCTTGGGTCGGGTGACGAGCCGCCGCCACAGGGCGAGGCCCAGGCCGGCGATGAGGAAGATCCCGAAGATCTCGAGACCGACCTCGAAGGCGAGGTAGGTGTTCCCGACGAGGAAGCGGGTTCCAAACAGGTTGAGGGCGACGTCATAGTCCAGGGCGACCAGGATCGTCCCGATGAGAAGGACGATGAACCCCGTGTAGATGAGGGTGTGAAGGAGGCCCGCGTAGACCTGGCGAATCACCTTGCGCTGGAGAAGCCCCACGTGGATGAGCATCCGCATGCGCGCAACGACCGACTCCTGCGGGTTGGCCCGCTTCACGCGCCGCCAGGTCCGCCACCGCAGGAAGAGGCCGATCGTGAAGATGGCGAGGGCGATGGCGAAGGAGATCATCATGGG
>JAZGDV010000143.1:0-2953 GCA_036478175.1 Thermoplasmata archaeon | reverse complement strand
TGCGGCCGCCTCGATGGCCATCTCGGTCCATAGCGTGACGGGGCGGGAGAGCCGGCTCTCGATCTCATCCAGGTAGGAGGGACCCGCCCGGAGGCGGGCCGTCATGCTCTCGAGCCTCGTGGGGAACGGCGCGAACGTCCGGGCGAAGAGGGGGAACAGGGACCCGCCCAAGTCCTCGGCCCCCTCCGACCTTGATTCCCAGGAGCGGATTTCCCCAAGCTGGAAGGCGCTCATGTCGAGGGTGTACAGGGCCACGTCCCGGTCCAGTCCCCGACTCCCGCTCAGGTCTTCCACGTTCAGCTTCTCGAATCTCCGCCGCATGTCCTGGGTGAAATCCAGAGTTTCCTCATAGAAGGCGCGGGAATTTCCGGAAAGCTGGCCGTCGTACTTATGGAGGCCTAAGGCCGTGCCGAGGACGGGGAACCTCTCGACCCAGGCTTGGAAGAACTCCTCTGCAAGCCGGTCAAACGCCTCGTCGGTCATGGGGTCCCGAGCGGGGGGACCGCCATAAGGCTGTCGGAACGG
The DNA here is from genome assembly GCA_036478175.1 of Thermoplasmata archaeon. Taxonomy (GTDB): domain Archaea; phylum Thermoplasmatota; class Thermoplasmata; order RBG-16-68-12; family JAJISG01; genus JAJISK01. The sequence continues at coordinate 2,428 of JAZGDV010000143.1, read as the reverse complement.
ACGACTCGGGCGACCCGGGAAAGCTTTTCCGAAGACGTGAAATAGATACCGGGATGCGCCTCGCAGAGCTGGATATCGACCCGCGGGTCCGGCGCATCATTGAGAGCCAGGGGATCACGGATCTCTACCCGCCTCAAGAGGAGGCCATCGGACCCGCCCTGGCGGGAGAGAACCTCGTCCTGGCAATCCCCACGGCGAGCGGGAAGAGCCTCGTCGCCTACCTTGCCCTTCTCAAGTCTGTCCTGAACGGGGGGAAGGCCCTCTACATCGTCCCCCTTCGGGCGTTGGCCACGGAGAAGTACGAGGACCTGAAGCCCTTCGAGGAGCTGGGAATCCGCGTCGCCCTCTCCATGGGGGACTACGACTCCGACGAGCCGACGCTGGTCAGCTACGACATCATCATCGCGACCTCGGAGAAAGCGGACTCCCTCCTACGGCACCGAAGCCACTGGCTGAAACAGTTGTCGGTGGTGGTGGCCGACGAGGTCCACCTGATCAACGACCCCGGCCGAGGTCCCACCCTGGAAGTCACGCTTGCGAAACTTCGGCAGGTGAATCCCCGGGCCCAGGTCATCGCACTCTCGGCCACCATCGCCAACTCCGAGGAGCTCGCGGGATGGCTGGAGGCGCGGCACGTCTCGAGTGAGTGGCGGCCCGTACCTCTGAAGGAGGGGGTGTACTTCGACGGAGGAATTACTTTCGCCGACCTCTCTCACCGTCTACTGGACCCAGAGGGCGAAGATATTCCATCTCTGGTGCGAGACACGCTTCGAGATGGGGGACAAGCCCTCATCTTTGTGAACACGCGTAGATCCACAGAGAGCCTAGCCCGAAACCTGAGGCAATCGGTCAAACCGTACCTCTCGTCTGAAGAGGTCAGATTGCTCTCGAAGGCCGCAGAATCCATGGAAGGGCGGCAGGAGGAAACCACCTCTCTCGGTGGGCGCCTCGCGCAGGACATCAGGGCAGGGACCGCCTTTCATAACGCTGGGCTGACGAATGCCCAGAGAAAGGTTGTTGAGGACCTCTTCCGGGCTCATATGCTGAAAACCATCGTGGCCACACCCACGCTTTGTCTTCACCCTGACACTTTGATAACGACGACCTCTGGACCTGCTCGAATTGAGGATCTTCGCGAAGGCGACAGAGTACTCACCCACCGGGGCCGGTTTCGGAAGGTTCTCGGGACTACCCGTCGTCAGTTCGAGGGTGAGCTCCTAGAGGTGAAGGCGGACGGGATGGTCCCGGTCGCCATGAGTCCCGAGCATCGCGTGCTGAGGAACACCCGCTACCGACATAGCTATCGCGGTAAGGAGGGCCGCTGGCATCGAATGGTGCGCAGCGAGCCCGAATGGGTCGAGGCAGCAAGCCTCTGCCGGGACAAGAGGCCCGAGCACTGGGAGGAGGTCCTATCTCCCGTTGAGATACCACAGACGGCCCCCGATGGGGGGTCTCTCGCGGTGCACATCCACGACCAAGAGTTTGTGGGTCGGAACCAGTTCGGGGCCGAGTTCCCGCATCCAGGCGCAAGACCAGTTCCACGAGAGCTCGCACTGGATGAGGCGAACGCAGAATTCTTTGGACTCTACGTCGCGGAAGGATCCACCGGAAGAAACGGCGTCGTTGGGTTTGCCATCGCCACCGACGAGGATGACCTGACGAATCTAATCACCGATTCCATGAGTGAGGTCTTCCAGTGCGTGCCCCGTGTTACCGATCACACGAGACACCGACGAAGGGTCTACTGCTGTTCCCGTGTTCTCGCGACCTTCCTTGACACGCAATTCGGACGAGGTGCGCCGAACAAACACTTCCCCGAGGAGTGGATTCAAGCCCCGCCCAGCGTCCTCAAAGGGCTGCTTCGGGGAGCGTGGAAAGGAGATGGTAGCATCGACCCCAAACGCTCTGCGGTATCTCGATTTGTAACAGTCTCGCCTCGCTTAGCCGAGCAGATGGGTCGAATGCTAAGACGGCTTGGTTACATGCCATCTACTCGCGTGGCCGAGCCCTATGGGATTGGCGACCATCGGCAGTATCACCTAGCCCTTTCGGGGGAGCAGGGTCGCCACTTCATGCACCACATCATGGGCGTTGACCCGGAATCCATGTACAATGGTCATCGGACCTACGACACGAAGACCTTGGTGGACGGCTCCTTCCGATCTCCAATCCGGCGTGTTGAAAGGATACCGTATCGAGGGTACCTCTACAATCTACACGTAGAGGGGGATGAGAGCTACGTCTGCAGCTTTGCCTTCGCAGTGCACAACTCGGCGGGCATCAACCTCCCAGCTAGGCGAGTGATCATTCGTGACGTGCGCCGCTACGAGCCCAACTACGGCTACGACTTCATCCCGATCCTCGAAGTCAAGCAGATGGCCGGGCGCGCAGGCCGCCCCCAGTACGACGAGTTCGGCGAGGCCATCCT
>JAZGDV010000142.1:0-3354 GCA_036478175.1 Thermoplasmata archaeon | reverse complement strand
AGATGCGGGACACCTTCGGCGCGAAGGATCCGCGGTCCTGGTGGATGCGTTTCCACACCCAGACAGCGGGTGTTTCCCTCACGGCTCAGCAACCGGAGATCAACATCGTGCGGGTGACCATCCAGGCCCTCGCGGCCATCTTGGGCGGGACCCAATCCCTCCACACGAACTCCATGGACGAGGCGTGGGCCGTTCCCACGGAGCGGGCCGTTCGCATCGCTCTCCGGACCCAGCAGGTCCTGGCCCACGAGAGCGGGGTCGTGAACACGGCGGATCCCTTGGGAGGCTCCTACTACGTGGAATGGATGACGGACCACATGGAAGAGGAGGCCTACCGCTACTTCGGCCGGATTGAGGAGATTGGCGGTGTGATCCCCGCCATCAAGCGGGGTTTCCACCAGCGGGAGATCGCCCGGGCCGCGTACCGATACCAGCGGGAGATCGAGAAGGGGGACCGGAAGATCGTCGGGGTCAACGCCTTCGTCGTCGAGGAACCGGAGGTGGTCGAGTATCTCCGGATCGACAAGGAGGCGGAACGCCGGCAGTTGCGACGCCTGGAGCGCCTTCGAGAGGACCGGGATTCCATGCAGGTCGAACGGTCGCTCACGGCCTTGCGGAAGGGGGCCGAAGGGGACGCCAACCTGATGCCTCTAATCTTGGAGAGCGTGAAGGCCGGGGTCACCTTGGGCGAGACCGTCTCGACGCTCAAGGAAGTATTCGGAGTCTACGAGGAGCCCCTCATCTATTAGGTGGTGACTTGGGAAAGATTCGGGTGCTCGTGGCAAAACCGGGGCTGGACGGTCACGACCGGGGGGCGAAGGTCATCGCCCGGGGCCTACGAGACGCCGGGATGGAGGTGATCTACACGGGGCTTCACCAGACCCCCGAGGACATCGTGGAGGCCGCCATCCAGGAGGATGTGGACGCGGTCGGCCTCAGTTCCCTCTCGGGGGCCCACATGACCCTCTTCCCTCGAGTCGCCAAGCTCCTTCGGGAGCGGGGGATGGAGAACGTTCTGGTCATCGGCGGCGGCATCATACCGCCCGACGACGTCGTCTCGCTCAAAGAGGCAGGCATTGACAAGATCTTCGGCCCCGGCACCTTCCTGAAGGAAGTGGTCGCCTACATCGAGGGGCACGTGGGGAAGTAGCGGCATGTCCTTGGTGGAGGACCTCCTCGCGGGGGACAAGCGGGCCGCCGCGAAGCTCATTTCCCTCATCGAGGACGGGGCCGAGGAAGCGACGGAGGTCATCCGAGCCATTTACAAGGAGACCGGCAAGGCCCAGACCGTCGCCGTCAGCGGCCCGCCGGGTTCGGGGAAGAGCACGCTGATCCATAGGCTGGCGCAGGCCTTCCGACGCCGAGGGAAGACGGTCGGCATCATCGCGGTCGATCCCACCTCGCCCCTCACCGGAGGCGCACTCCTCGGGGACCGGGTCCGCATGGGGGAGCTGACGGCGGACGAGGGTGTCTTCATCCGGTCCATGGGGACTCGGGGTCGACTGGGAGGCGTTTCGGCGGCCACCTCGGACGCCATCAACGTGTTGGACGCCTTCGGGAGCGACGTCATCCTTGTGGAGACCGCGGGCGTGGGCCAGACCGATGTGGAGGTGGCCGCCCTCACCCACACCATGGTCGTCCTCCTGATGCCGGGGACCGGGGACGACGTCCAGGCGTTCAAGGCTGGGATTTTCGAGGTCGCGGACTTGTTCGTGGTCAACAAGGCAGATCGGGGGGGCGCGGAGGCGGTGGCGGCAGACCTCGAGGTCATGGTGGGGATGGGGGAAGAGACGGGTTGGGTTCCCCCGGTCCTCCTTGCGTCCGGCCTCAGGGACGAAGGCATCGCGGAGGTCGCGGACCAGGTTGAGGCACATTTCGCGCACCTGGCCGAATCCGGTCGGCTGGAGACGAAACGGCGGACTCGAGTTGAGCGGGAGATCCTGGGGGCCCTGGCCGAGTCCATCCAGGCTCGCGGCCTCGCGCTCCGATCGGGAAAGGCGTTTTCCGACTGGGTCGACCGCGTGTTGCAGAAAGAGGCGAGTCCTCGGGAAGCGGCGCAAGGCCTCTTGGAGATGCTTGGACCCGAGGGCTGACCGGGGGATTCCCTCAACCCTTACGCCGGCGATTCGCTCTTCCGCTCGGAGCCCGAAGCCCATCCCTGTTCGAAGATCTCAAGGTGGGTCTTCGTGTAGTCCTCGTTGTGGGTCCAAAGGGCGTTTCCGCCTTGGCCTGAAGGGTCCGTTCATCCTGGACCAGGGAGGTCAGGATGGATTCGCCATCGGAGAGAATGGATTGCCCCCGTTGCCCCTCCGTCACGTCGATTGGGACCCCCCGAGCGACCCGGCGTCAGGCCAAGCCTTAAGCCGTTCACGAACAATAACCCGGAGGTCGAGGGAATGTCCTAGACTGGAGGCATCCATGGGCTACGAGTTCCTTTTTCTCCTTGCACTCGCAATCGCCCTGGGGTTCAAGCACGCCTACGACCCCGACCACCTCGTAGCCGTCTCCAACCTCATCGCGCGGAGCAAGGGGCTGAAGAAGACCTCCCTCCTCAGCTTGAGCTGGGCCCTCGGCCACATGGTGACCGCTGCGACCATCGCGGTACTTCTCTTCGCCTTTCGCGAAATCTTCCTCACCGAGATGCTCGCCGTCTTGGAGATTCTCGTCGTGGTCATGCTGGTGGTCATCGGCGTCCTGTCCCTCCTCTGGGAGTTCAACGTCTTTCACGTGCACGAGCACTGGCACGGCCTGTTCCAGCACCGCCATCTGCACGCCCACGCCGGAAAGCACGGGGCCCATGGGGCCATGTTCTCCATTGGCGTGGTCCACGGGGCGGCGAGCAACGACGAGCTCCTCTTGCTGCTGGTCATTGCCCTCGGCGTGACCTCCCTGGGGGGCCTCCTGGTCAGCGTAACGGCCTTTACCGTCGGAGTTGTCGTGGGCATGATTCTGTTCGGTGTGGGGATGAGCTACCCCCTCCTTCGATGGCGAAGGGAGGGAATCCGCCGGGCGGTCATCGTCGCCGCGGCCCTTCTGAGCCTGGTCTACGCGGCCCTCTTGCTCCTGGGCTGGGGGCTTCCCAACCCCATTCCATCCTTCATCTGAGGCTTCGGACCCGGGCCCAGCGGAGATTGTTTCCTTTCTGATAATGGAGAGTAAAGAGCCAAGAAGGCCCGTTCGCACATCCTCTTGATGCCCGGCCGCCAAAGACGGGACGTCGGACCGAGTTTTGCCGGTGGACGGGACAGTTCGGACTACGAGGGGCCGCTCGCCCTGCTCTTGTCAAGCCTCTACGAGGGGCAGCTCGCCGAGCTCTTGGCCAACCTAAAGGTCGATCCAGGCGATCCGGATCTG
>JAZGDV010000141.1:0-2486 GCA_036478175.1 Thermoplasmata archaeon | reverse complement strand
ACGCGTGAGCCGAGAGAGCGTCGTGGCCCTTCGCGGAACGGTCCAGGCCAACGAGAAGGTCCGAAACGGGTTCGAAATCATCCCGGTGGCCTTCGAGGTCCTGAGTGAGGCCGCCAAGCCCCTGCCGCTGGGGGTCGTGGATAAGGTGGGTGCCGCGATGGACACCCGACTGGACAACCGGTTCCTGGACCTCCGGAAGGAGGAGGTCCGGGCCGTCTTTCACCTCAAGTCCCACGTGGCGGCAGCCCTTCGCGAGTACATGATCTCCAAGGGGTTCGTGGAGACACACACCCCCAAAGTCATCAGCGCGGGAGCCGAGGGAGGGGCTACCCTCTTCCGCGTCGATTACTTCGAGAAGCCTGCGTACCTCGCCCAGAGCCCGCAGCTGTACAAGCAGATCCTCATGGCCACGGGCCTCGACCGGGTCTACGAGGTGGCCCCCGCCTTCCGAGCCGAGCTGTCCGACACCGTCCGGCACATCGCGGAGTTCCTCTCGTTCGACGCGGAGATGGCGTACATCCGGTCCCAGGAGGAGGTTCTGCGGGTCCTAGAAGGGGCCGTGGCCTACACGTTCGCGTTCCTTCGGGACCACGCCTCCGAACAGGTGGCCCTCCTGAATCTGGATCTTGCCGTTCCCGATATACCGTTACCCCGGGTGACCTACCAGAGGGCGCGGGAGGTCCTGGCCGGAGAGGGAATCGAGGTCCCGGAGGACGAGGACCTGGATACCGAGGCCGAGAAGGCCCTCGGGGAGGCCATGGCCCGAGACGGCCATGATCTGTTCTTTATCGTCGAGTATCCGTCCGCCATCAAGCCCTTCTACATCATGGTCAAGGACGACGATCCCGAGTTCTCGCACTCCTTCGACTTGGAGTACCGGGGAGATGAGATGGCCTCCGGAGGCCAGCGAGAGCATCGCGTGGACCGCATCGTGGCGCGAATGCGGAGACAGGGACTGGATCCCGCTGACTTCGAGTTCTACCTCAAGGCCTTCCGTTATGGGATGCCTCCCCACGGAGGGTGGGGCTTCGGCTTGGATCGGTTCGTCTGGAAGGTCGCCGGCCTCGGGAACGTGCGCGAAGCTATCCTGTTCCCCCGAGACCGGGGTCGTCTCGTTCCCTGAGTCCGCCGCGAAAGGGTTTAATCTGCTCGCTGCGATGGTACGGTGCGGGGGGAACTCGGTGATCGAGTTCAAGGTCTACGTGGGCAAGGGCGGCGGCGAGCTCGCCCGGCTGACGGAGGCCCTGGCAGCGCAGGCCGTCAACATTCGGGCCATCGCCAGTGAGGCGGAGAGCGCGCAGCCGTTCTATCGCATCGTGACCAACGACGTGAACACGACGCGGAAGGCCCTCGATATGGCGGGTCTGGGCTACGAGGAGAACGAGATCCTCATCTCCAACCTCCCCGACCGGCCCGGGGAATTGGCCAAGGTGGCCCGACGCCTCGGACGGGCCAACGTCCACGTCAGTTCCCTCTACATCCTCGGCTCCCGGAGGGGCAAGACGGAGATCGCCATGACCGTGGACGATCTCGAGGGAGCGCGAAAGCTCCTGAAGGTCTAGGGTCCGCCGCCCGGCGGCTTCTTGTAGAATGCCTTGAACTGGACGGGTCGGCCGCACTCGGGGCAGAAGGCGTTCATGTGCGCGTCGGTCACCGGCCCGGTGCCCTCCCAGTCGCAGAATGGGCAGATGAAGTCGACCATTGTTGCAAGGAAGACGACGGGCGTGCTATAAACGCCCCCCACTTTCGCCTCTCCCCCCTATCGGTATATATACCCGACCCTCCCCTTGCCTCGCCCATGTCAGGAGGGACCTTTGAGCGCGAGCTCAAGGGGGTGCTCCGAGGCGACGAGGATGTCCTCGAGCGGGTGACCAGGTCCTGCGCGCCCGAGGAACGGGACGCCTATTGGAGAATCCTCAACCGGCCCTTCACGGTCCTTCGAGCGGCCGGATCCTTGGGGATCGACCTCGTGGCCCTCCGAGGGGATGTTTCCTTCCCCATCGAAGTGAAGGCGTCCAAGAGCAAGACACTCTGGTTGAGCAACACACGGCGCACGATCGAGCAGGCCAGGGACCTCCTGGAGGAGTGTGCCCGCTCGGAACTCTTGCCTATCTACGCCTACCGTCGAAAGAACGTCCGGGGCGACAGCTGGCGCCTCTTCACTCTGGATGGAGCCGCGGTTACGGCTCATCTCAGGAAATTTCAGCGAAAGATCCCCCCCGCAGACCTGAGCAAGGATGGAAACCACATCCTTCGGTGGGACGAAGGACTGCCCCTGCACGCGTTTATCGATTTCGTGGCGGGCGGGGCTGCGGGGGCGCGACCAAAGGGGTAAAGGCCGCCCGTCCCTAACAGGGAAGACACCCCGATGGCATTCGAACGGTTGCCTGAGCCCCTTCAGTTGAAAGAGGAGGTCCTCGAACTCGTCACCAAACACCCCGAAATGCGCGAAGAGGGAGGCCACGCCGTCGCCGATCCCATCAGCT
>JAZGDV010000140.1:0-5910 GCA_036478175.1 Thermoplasmata archaeon | reverse complement strand
GGAATGCTCCCGAGGGGATTCGAACCCCTGTCAGAGGCTTTCTTCGGTCCCCGCGGAACCGCGAAAGGCCCCTATGCTTGGCCGGACTACACTACGGGAGCGTCCTGAAAATGCCCATGGGGACCCGGCGTTAAATCTGCTGCCCCATGAACTCAGCCGATGTAACCCAGGTCCTTGCTAGGCTCCTCGGGCTTCGGCTCCTGCTGCTCCCGCAGGCGAGCGGTGATGGAGTCGATCTGCTTCGCCTTCTCCTCCAGGTCTGCGAAGTCCACCTCGACGCCGAGGGCTTTGGTGAGCACCTCCAGCACGGAACGGGCGCTCTTCGGGTCCACGAAGTAGCCGCTGGTCTCGCCCATGAAGCAGACGGAACGCATGCCATAGAGGGCCCCGAGGCCCAGAAGCAGGCCGCTGGCCCCGTTGATGCCGGTCCCCGACTCGCTTCGGGTAAAGACCACGCCGAACTCCTCCATCTCCTTCACGAGTCCCTCGTCGGTGGCCGCCCCAAAGACCCGAGGCTTGTCGATGATCTTGCCGACCCCGTACCCCCCGAGGGTGAAGATGCGCTTCACGTCGAGGTCCTGGAGGACCTGGAGGATGAAGTCCGAGAGCTCGTACTGGCCCTCCGGATTGATCCCCTGGTAGTCCCCCACGAGGAAGACGATGTCCACCCCCCCCTTGCCGGCGCCCGTGACGTACCATAGCTCGTTGTTCACGAGCTTCACGAGGCCCCCGTCGGTGACCATGACCTGGGGCGGGAAGTGCTTCGACACGATCTCCGCGAACTTCTTCGCTCCCAGTTCGTCGATGAGATGTTCGGCAGCCAGCTTCCCGACGTTGCCGATGCCGGGAAGCCCCTCCACGAAGACGGCGTTCTTCAGTTTCGGTTTCTCGAGATAACGGATGACGATGTCGTCCATGAGTCTAAGCTCCTCTCTTGAGTCTCCTTCGGTATTCTCCATAGCGATCTTCGGGGGAGTAGCGTGGGGGCAACGCCATGGCGGTGGGGCCCTGGCAGGTCGGGCACACGTCGTGGAGGGTGTAGGTGCCGCACTCGCGGCACCGGAGAATCGATGTCCGCACTCTCACTCCCTCCGGTGGAACGTCCCTTCCCCGCCCCGGGCTTCCATGCCCTCTGTGACCTGGGTGACTGCCGCCTGCAGCGCCTCCTCGGCCGTCTTGTAGTCGGGAGCCTCCACCACGATGCGATAGCGGGGGGCCCCCATGTACTGCACGACAACAGAGGCGCCGTCCTCCTTCTGCACGGAGGTCAAGACCTCCCGAATGTCCACGACCCCCTTCGGCTTCGTGCTTGTGATCTCCAGGTAGCCGTGAATCTTGACCATGGGCGGCACGATGTTCTCCTGGGCCACCGCGACAAACGCTTCGGTCCACTTGCCCCTGAACCCCTCCGACTCGAGAACCGTCTCGTCGATGGCCGCCTCCTCGAAGGCCGCATAGAGGTTCCCGAAGGCCTCCACGAGATCTGTGGCGAAGGTGGCGTAGGCCCACTCCATGTCTTTCTTCAGCCGGATCGTCACGAGCTCGAGGAGCTTCTCCGCCTTCTGGGCGTTCTTCCAGTCCTGGATCGTCTCCCGTCGCTGGTGCTCGTTGACCGCCTTCAGGCTGAGGTCGATGTGGCCCTTGTCGACGTCCACCCGCAGGACCTTGCAGACAACCTTCTGGTTCTCTCGGATGTAGTCGCGGATGTACTTGATCCAGCCGCGCGCCACGTCGGCGATGTGGATGAAGCCCTCCTTCTTCCCATATTCCTCGAGGGTCACGAAGGCGCCGAAGTTCTTCACCTTCGTCACGGCACAGACGACGAGCTCGCTCTCCTCGGGCCACTCCGGCCCGTAGCCCTTCACGAGACCGCCTCCAACACCTCGGCCTTGATGTCGGCCTTGCCCCCCGTGGGCTCGGCGATGGTGGCGTTGCACACGAGACAGGTCACCGTACTGGCCGCTCGGTCAAAGAGGATCTGCTCGTTGCCGCAATCACGACAACGCACCCGGAGGAACTTGCTTCGCGTCTCCCACATCTCAGACCTCGACCAGCTCGAGTTGCTTGGCCCGCCAGGTAGCCCGATGGTGGGCCTTCCCGCACTCTTTGCACCGGTATCGGATGTTTATGCGCTTTGTGGGCTTCTCGCCGCTCGGCTTGGGCCGGGGGAATCCCCCGTACCCCCGGGCGGCCCGCCGGAAGCGCCGCTGCCCGGCCTTCAGCTCGCTGCGAGGCCGATGCCGGACCCGCTCGATCTCGAGGTCCGTGTGGTGTCTACAGTGGGGGCAATATCCCCGGATGACACGCGGCATCTTCAGGTAGAATCCCCGTCTCGAAGTAGGAGGGGAGACTATTTCAAGCTTAGGAGATGGGTGTGGCGGACCTTCCTGGTCGGGCGCACGAATTTTTATATAGGCCATAATAATTTTCCCGGCGGAAAGAATCGGAGGGTAGCCGCCTGTCCGACGCCGAAGACCGCGTTCTCGTCGAGCTGCTCGCGCGGACGCGCATGCCGCGCAAGTTGGCTCTCGTTCTGGTCCTCTTGGCCTCCCAGGAGGAAACGACCTCGCGGGAGATCGAAGCCCACACGGGCCTCCGGCAGCCCGAGGTCTCCACCGCGATGACGGACCTGCGGGAGCGGGACTGGGTGATCAAGCGGGACATCAAGAAAGAGGGAAAGGGGCGACCCCTCCACGCCTACCGACTGGCCCGTCCCTTCCCGGACATCATTCAAGAAGTCGTCGGGGTGGAGCGGGACCGGATTCGGGAGATCGAGGAGGCCATCGAGGCGCTCACCCGGCGGGTGAAGGCCTTCGCATCTCCGTGACGCCGGCGATCGTGCCCACGAAGACAGTCTCCGCCATCTCCAAGAAGAGACCGTGTTCGATCACACCCGGAATCTCTTTCACCCGGCGGGCCAGGGCCAGCGGATCCTCGATCGGATCGAATCGGCAGTGGATGACATAGTTCCCGTTGTCCGTCCGGAAGGGAGCCTCGCGGTCGCGACGCAAGGTGGGTTCGCAACCCAGTGCCTCGAGGCTTGCCTGCGTCCGTCGAACCCCGAATGGGAGAACCTCCACGGGGAGCGGGGCCTTCTCTCCCAACGCCTCCACGACCTTACTCTCGTCCACCACGACGAGGAAGACCTCGGAGGCTGCGGCCACGATCTTCTCCCGCAGGAGGGCGCCTCCCAACCCCTTGGTCAGGTTCAGCCGCGGATCTACCTCGTCGGCGCCGTCGATGGTGAGATCGAGGTTTGGATGCTCGTCGAGGGTGGTAAGAGGGATCTCCAGGGCCTCCGCCAGCTCCGCGGTGGCCCGTGAGGTGGGAACCCCAACGAGGTTCCAGCCCTCCGCCACCCGCTGACCCACACGCTCGATGGCGTAACGGACCGTGGAGCCCGTCCCCAGGCCCAGGACCATGCCATCCCTTATGCGATCCGCAGCCGCCATGGCCGCCTTCCGCTTCAACTCCATCCCGGGCCCTCGCGTTCCGAAGCGTCGTGGGTCTCTTAGGGTTGGCGGTGAAGGGTCGTCCGTCAGGAAGGGCGAACCTCGAATCCATATAGCGCAGGGCCGTGCCCCGGCCCATGCGTCTCGCCGCCCTCTACTCGGGGGGGAAGGACTCCACGTATGCCGTCTACCTCGCCCAGCAGGCAGGGTTGGAGGTGACGGATCTCCTCACGGTGCTCCCACAGGACGCCTCGATGATGTACCAGGTTCCCAACGTGGAGTGGGCCGGTCTGTCCGCGGAGGCGCTGGGCATCCCGCACCGGACCGTGCAAAGTGCTGCGGGGGCGGAAGCGGAGCTGCGAGCCATGACACGGGGCCTGGACAAGACGGAGGCCGAGGGCGTGGTGGTCGGGGCGGTGGCCTCGGACTACCAATTCGTTCGCGTGCACCAAGTCTGCGAAGCCCTGGGTCTCTGGGTCTATGCTCCTCTCTGGCGGAAGGACCCCCGGGCGCTACTCCGGGAATACGTGGATGCCGGGTTTGCCATCCTGATCGTTGCCGTCGCGGCCGAGGGGCTGGACGCCGCGTGGCTTGGGCGAACTTTGGATCAGGATGCCCTCAGGGACCTTGACAGGCTGCACAGGACGTCCGGCGTCCACCCGGCAGGGGAAGGAGGAGAATACGAAACATGGGTCACAGACGGGCCGAACTTCGAAGCACGGGTTAGGGTCCAAGAGGCCATGAAGCGCTGGGAGGGAACCGCAGGAACCTACGAGATCCGAAGGGCCGCGCTGGAGTCTTAGACTCGAGCAGAGGCGGTCACAGACCAGACCGGTCCACAAGCGGCTTAAGTTGCTCCCGAATCGGAGGAAGTCGTGGCGCAGACCTTCCGAAAGACATTTGCCCTGAGCCACGGCGGAGAGATCCCTTCGCTGGGCCTGGGAGTCTGGCAGGTGTCCCCCGGGCGGCAGACGGAACGGGCCATCGACCACGCTCTTCGAGTCGGCTATCGTCTCGTGGATACCGCGAAGCTCTACCGGAACGAGCGGTCGGTCGGGAAGGCGGTTCGCGAGGGCCAGATCGACCGATCCGAGGTCTTTGTCACGACGAAGCTCTGGAACTCCGATCACGGATACGATTCGACGCTCCGGGCCTTCGGGAAGAGCCAGGATCGCCTCGCCCTGGGTCCGGTGGACCTCTACCTCATCCACTGGCCGGTGGAAGGACGGCGGCTGGAGTCGTGGCGCGCGATGGAGACCCTTCTAGCAGACGGGGTGTGCCGGAGCATCGGAGTGAGCAACTACATGATCCATCACCTGCGGGAACTTCTTGACAACTCGGAAGTCACCCCCTCGGTGAACCAGATCGAGCTGAGTCCGTACAACTACCGGTCTCGGCAGGGGGTTGTCGAGTTCTGCCAGGCCAACCACATCCAGGTGGAGGCCTATAGCCCCTTGACGAAGGGTCGACGTCTGCGTGACTCCCGCCTGGCCGAGATCGGAACCCGGTACGGGAAGACCGCGGCGCAAGTCCTCCTCCGGTGGGGGCATCAACACGACTTCGTCGTGATCCCCAAATCCTCGAACCCGGAGCACATTCGGGAGAACTTCGCCATCGACGACTTCGTCCTATCCGAGGGGGACATGGAGCGTGTCGACGGCTTCGATCAGAACCTCGCGACAGGCTGGGATCCCACGGGCGCCCCCTAACCGGCCCCATCCGCTTGCTTTACCTTGGCTCACCGATGGCTTATGGGCCCCCCGCCTATTCGGGCCTGAGACACATGGTTTCCGGAGACGCGACCACGGGGGACGAGCAGACAATCAATCCCGAGCTAGCGAGGCGGCTGAGACAGGTCTACAGTCTGCCTCGGGATCCCGCGAGCATGGAGGACTACTACGTCCTCGTCCAAGCTGGGACCAAGGAGAACCCCCAGGCCGAGGCGTATCTCGAGAAGATGCGAAAGGGTCAGGTCGTCATGGGGGAGACCGAGGCGGACCGCGGGTATTCCGTCTCCATCCCCGAGCGTGAAAAGGTCAACGTTATGTGTGGGTACGACGCGGTGGTTACGGCGGTCCTTCGGGAAGAGGGACAGGCGCAGGGGGCTTGTCCCCATTGCGGGGAGACCATGGATATCCGCATCCAGGATGGCCAGCTTGCACGCGCCGAACCCGACTCCATCGTATTCTGGTTGGGAACAGGCCCTCCCGGCGGGCCGGGACATCCGGTCTGTGACCATCTCCATCTGTTCCCCAGCCACGATCACCTTCAAGCCTGGCTCGCGGATCAACCCGACGAGCTAGGATTCGAGATCCCGCTTGCCGACCTGGTGCATCAGTTGACGCAGGCCTGAAGTGGCCGGCCTGATCGGGGCGACAATACTCACTCGGAGACGACGGGTTGGAAGAGGCCGAAAGGGTTGCCCTCCGGGTCGGTACCGAACAACACTCAGCCGACC
>JAZGDV010000014.1:0-6712 GCA_036478175.1 Thermoplasmata archaeon | reverse complement strand
CAGCTCGGCCAGACTGCGGCACCCGGTCAAGAGGTGAACCGCCCTGATCTCCGCGACCACCTCCTCGAGGGCCCGCACCACGGCCTCCGCTGACTCGTTGGCGGCCCGAAGCATTTGGGAGGCCATGCCCCCCGCCTGGCCACCGAGTGCAAGGGCTCGGGCCACGTCCAGGCCGTTCCGGAGACCCCCCGTGGCGATAAGGGGCAGGCCCACATCGGCCAGGAGGAGAGAGATGGGCGAGGGGATGCCCCATTCCCAGAAGGTCTGACCAAGTCGCTCTTTCTGTCGCATGCCCCCCTTCTTGGCCCGGTAGTACTCCACGGCGGAGAAGCTCGTGCCCCCGAGGCCTCCGATATCGATGCCCCGCACTCCCGCCTCCTTGAGGCGTAGGGCGACGTCCCGCGAGATGCCGGCGCCGGTTTCCTTCCCCAGGACCGGGACCTCGGCGGCGATGGCGCTGAGGGCCTTCAAGACCCCCCGAGACCGCTGATCCCCTTCCGGCTGCACAATCTCCTGGGTGTAGTTCAGGTGGATCGCCAAGATGTCCCCCTGGACCATCTCCAACGCGCGCTTCGCATCCTCGACCCCCAGGGGGTCCTTCCCAGCCTGGGGCACGAGCTGCGGGGCCCCGATGTTGGCAATCACCAGGGGGATGTCATATTCCCTCAACACGGTCCAGGAATCCTCCGGAGCCTGACCCTGGAGGACGGGGCGTTGACTGCCGACCCCCATGGCGACGCCCACCTCGGCGGCGCCGTGGGCCAGATTCGCGTTGATCTGGACGGCGTCCTTGAATCCCCCGGTCATGGAGGAAATGACGATGGGGGCGGCGAGGCGCTTGCCGAAGAGATCAGTTCGAAGGTCCACTTCGTCCAGGTCCACTTCAGGAATCGCGTTGTGCAGGAACTGCACGTCGTCCCAGTAGTTGTGCCGAGGCCGGACCTCCTCATCGAGGACGATGTCCACGTGCTCCCGCTTCCGCTCCGTCATCAGGACCACCGGACCTCCGTGGCCGGGACGCGTTGCCCTTCGAGGACGGCCTGCACCCGGCCCGGGACGAGGCCGCTCACCAGGAGGCAGCGCAACCCGTCACGGGCGATGTCCAGCATGCACTGGACCTTGGCGCGCATCCCCCCCGTCACATCCTCCGCGGGTTCTCTCCAGGCAAGGTCGGGCACCTCGCCTCGGATCACCTCCAGGACGCCCCCCTCGGGGCCGATGATTCCTTCTACGTCCGCGACGAAGAGGGCCAGATTCGGTC
Source organism: Thermoplasmata archaeon (assembly GCA_036478175.1). GTDB lineage: Archaea > Thermoplasmatota > Thermoplasmata > RBG-16-68-12 > JAJISG01 > JAJISK01. The sequence goes on along the minus strand of JAZGDV010000014.1, from coordinate 5,451 downwards.
GCAGGGCGCGAGCGAGGTGAACCATCAGATCGTCCCCGGAGCAGATGGCGGCCCCCTGCACCGCGTCCAAGGCGACGTCGCCGAAGGTCACCGGGACAAGGCCGGCCTCGAGGGCTTCTCGGAAAGGATCCACCGAGAGCGACTCGAGCTCACCCCCCCGCATCCGAACCAGGGGAGCGGGGGGAACGGATACAGCAGGCAGACCGGAGGCATGGAGGGCGTCCAGAACCTGGCCATTCAGGTCGCCCATCCGTCGCTGGACTTCGGCGAATCCCATGAGGCCGTCGTCCCCGCGGAGACCGTGGTGGAGGCCGTACGCGAGGGCCAGTGGATGTCCGAAACTCCCTCCTCCATGGACCAGGCAGAGGTCCCTTTGGAAGGGGGATAGCTCGGCGGCCAGGGCCTCCAAGACCTTCCGGCGGACACGGGGCAGGGAGCCCTTGATGGTAAGAGCGCTGCCCCCCAGTTTGATGAGATTCATGGCCTGGGCCTCGCAACCGACCGAGAGGCTATTTAACGCTTCGGCGGACGGATTCTGAGGTAATTCGGAATCTGATTATCATTCTCAATTCCCAGAATTGAAACGGTGTCCTTATGAAGACGGAGCATGCGTGCACGAAACATGGCGAATATTCGAAGGATTATGCGTGCCCTCGCGACGACCATCGTGGTCGGATCCATCCTCACGGTTGTCCTCTCTTTCTACATGGCTTCGCAGACGGGGTACGAATATGCCCCTCTCGTTTCCTTCCGCACCTACAACGGTGTCTTGGTGGGCAGCGCCCTGGTCCTCATCGGGACCCTCACGGCGGGCCTGCTGACGCTGCTGCGGGTCGACACCCAAGCCCGTTCCGTCCTCCTGAGCGTGGAGACCAAACTGAGACGCGAGGTCGACTGGCCCGTGTCCACTCGGGACGCGGAACGCCTGGCCCGCGAGTTTGTGACCCAGGGCCCGGAGACCGCGGCCACGGTGGCCGTCAGCGAGGACCTGAAGGTCCACGACCAACTCACCCGGTTCCGCACAGACCTACGGACCCTCCTGGTCGCGCCGTTGGGCCTCCTGGCGGCCATCTTCGGGATCTCGGCCTGGGCGCTCCCGGCGGAGGCATTCCTCCAGAACCTCCCGCTCGTGAACACGACCCTCCTGTTCTTCGTGAGCTACGGACTCGTCGTGGCCGTGGCGGCCGTCGTGGCGGTCGTCGCCGTGATGCTCTCGACACGGGCCGTCGCGAGCCAGTAGGAGGGAGACACGACCCGCTGCGCGGTCGACGCCAGACCGCCAACGGTTTTATAGCAACGAGGTCTAGAAACGCCCATGGTTCGAAAGCCCGCCTCGATGTATCGGGAGGCCAAAGGACAGCCTTACACCCGGCGGGAGTACATGGGAGGAGTTCCCCAATCCCGCATCGCCCAGTTTGACATGGGGAACCCCCAGGGCGAGTTCCCTCTCACGATCCGGCTCGTGGCAGAGGAGGCATGCCAGATCCGCGACGTCGCCTTCGAGGCCGCTCGCGTGACCGCAAACCGGTTCATCTCCCGGCGAGCCGGCCAACAATACCATCTGCGGATCCAGCCCTTCCCCCACATTGTGCTGCGTGAGAACAAGATCGCCGTAGGCGCCGGCGCCGACCGCATCTCGGATGGAATGCGAGGAGCCTTCGGGACCCCCGTGGGGACGGCGGCCCGGGTGCGAAGGGGTCAGACCCTCCTCTTCATTCGCACGATTCCCTCCCATATGAAGCGGGCGAAGCAGGCGCTACGAAAGGCGGGGTACAAGGTTCCGACGCCCACCCGCATCCTCGTGGAAGCCTCGTGAGTTCGGGAGACCAGAGGGGGACGGCTCTGGACTTGGAGCCGGCCTTCCAGGCGATTCGTGACCGGGGTTGTAAGACCGTCGGCATCCAATTCCCGGATGGGCTGCGCCTCCGCGCCCTCGAGACGGCGGAAGACCTGGAACGGGAGACGGGGGTCACGGCCATGGTCTCGGCCCAGCCCACCTTCGGGGCGTGCGACGTCCCACAGATGCCAGTGGACCTGATTGTCCAGATCGGACACGCTCCCATGCCGTACCTGAACCTGAAAAAGGTCGTCTTCGTGGAAGCGCCCATGGCGTTCCCGTCCCTCGACTTCTTGGAGGCGGCGTTGCCCCTTCTGGGACGGCGCGTGGGGCTGTTAACCAACGTCCAACACCAGCCGTGGTTTTCGGAGATCGTCGCGTACCTGGAGGGGCATGGAAAGGAGGTCCTCGTAGGCGGCGCGGACGGGCGAACGGCCTACGAAGGACAACTCCTGGGCTGCGATGTCCATCCCGCGCGGGAGGTGGAGGGACGGGTGGACACCTTCCTGTACGTGGGCACGGGAGACTTCCACGCCCTCGGCGTCGCCCTGGCCACCGCCACGCCGGTGATCGTAGCCGACCCGTTCACGGAGGAGGTACGGAACCTGGCTGAGTTGAAGGACCGCGTCCTCCGTGTCCGACACGCCGCCATTGTACTGGCGCAGGAGGCGACCACGTTTGGGATCATCGTCTCGCGGAAGGTCGGCCAGTACCGGATGGCCCTCGCTCGGAGGATCAAGGACCTCCTCGCTTCTCATGGACGTAAGGGCTATCTCCTCCTGATGGACACCGTGAGCCAGGAACTCCTGCGGGGGCACAATGTGGACGCCTTCGTCAACACGGCCTGTCCCCGCATCGCCATCGACGACGCGGCGCGGTACGAGAAGCCCATCCTGACCTTTCCCGAATTGGAAGTGGCCTTGGGCCTAAGGCCCTGGGACCCGTATACCTTGGACGAGATTACGGCCCACACGGCCATCGACTGAGTTCCTAAGCGCTGCCGTCTTTGATCCAGCCATTTGGCTAGAAAGCTCGCACCAGGATCTAGAATGGAGGGACCCTAGACACGGGTTTCGTAGGGAAGCGGATCGTCTAGTTCCGCCTCCTGGAATCCCTTGAGGCGTAGCTGACAGGCATCGCATACACCGCACGCCTTCTCTCGCCCATAATAACAGGACCAAGTAAGCTCGAAGGGAACGCCGAGCTCGGTGCCCCTCTGCACAATCTCCTGTTTGGTCATGTGAATCAAGGGGGTCCGGATTTCGATTATCTCACCTTCAACCCCCCGTCTCGTACCGAGACGAGCCACTTCCTGAAAAGCCTCAAAGTATTCCGGTCGACAATCAGGATAGCCAGAGTTGTGGGCGAGGATTCCGTTCGCCACGAAGTTCTCAGCCCCTTTCACGGACAGGTCATACATCCAGGGAGACCTGGTTTCTCTGATGTCGGAGACCCGAAGGAAGGCAATCTTAGACATAGCGAGTAGCTCGTCTGTGACAGGGAATCTCACAGGAAACCGGGTCCGCCTCAACCGATTCGTGACATGACCATTCTCCTCACGAATCGACCATGGTCTCGAAGACTCACGGCAGAATCGGGCGGTGCCGTTCAGGGATAGGGCATCCATGTCATTGTCCCACGCATCTGTCACATCGGAAAGATCATAGGGAACCACGATGGGCGTCCCTTCCCTGATTTGTGATCCGGTGACGGTTCTGATCTGGGCCGACATTGGATCAATCGTGAACAGAGAATGGTCCTCGGTGATTGTGATTTCCTGACCTCGCTCGAGTCGGATTTCAAAGCATCTCTTCTTGCCTGAATCGTGGCGGAACCGCCCGGTGACCAGCCTCCATTCCAGCTGCAGTGTCTCCGGGTTGACAGCAACAGTCTGCCAGTCGTCTCCCGAAAGGCGGATTGCCTCCGCAATGCGCACTAACCGAGCCCGGTCCAAACGCCGAAGCCATACCTTCGTCTCTCCACCAACGCTATAATCAATCGCATTGGCTGCAATGTAAATCGCCTCTGCTCCCGTCGCCTCTGCGGACGCTAGGGCATGGGACAGAAACACTGTGTTTCGTGCCGGAACATAGGTTGGTGGGATTCCAGTTCCGATCTCCTCGTATGATCGTCGTTCAGGAACACCAATCCTCGAATCTGTAAGAGCGGAAGCTCCGATTCCGCTGAAATCCAGTTTAAGGATGCGGTGTTCCTCAATCCCGAAGTGTCTCGCAATGCGGCGTGCAGCCCTGATCTCCTTCCGATGACGCTGGCCGTAATCAAAGGTGAGAGCCACAACCGAGCAGCCCCCCTCTTTCGCAACTGCAAGGACAGTCGCGGAGTCCATTCCTCCCGAGAGCAGTACAATTGCCTTCTCGGCCACGACTTACCCAGAGTGTTTGGGCCTATAGGAATTCGCTGGAGGTGGTAGATGAAACTTATGCGTCTGCATGTCCGCTTGAAGCTCAGGCCCTCTCAGGGGGGGCCTTCTGTCTCTGGCCCCCTTGAGACTGTATCTAGGCCACGCATAGAACAGATTTGCAAGGGATGGGTCCCGATCGAAATCGTCAGGAGGGTCTACCGCCAAGGGGAAGAATCCCGATTCCCGCGAAGGTTGATATCCCGGCCTGAATTGAAACGGCACGTGCGGTACAAGGTGTTCGATCACACCGCCGACACGGGCATCACGGCCTACGGCGCGGGCGTCGATGAAATCTTCGAAAACGCGGCCTACGGCATGTTCGGTCTCATGACCGATGTCGACCGCGTGCGCCCCGTCGGGGAGGTGCGAGTGGAAGCGGAGGCACACGACCTCGGTTCCCTCTTGGTGGACTGGTTGAGCGAGCTCCTCTTCATCCACGAGGCGGAGAACGTCTTCTTCGCCGAGTTTGACGTGGCCATCGAGGGATTTCGGCTCACGGCCAAGGCCCGAGGCGAGGCGGTGGATCCGGGGCGGCACCGTCTCCAGGCCCAGGTCAAGGCGGTCACCTACCACATGCTGGAGGTCAATCCAGAGGAGGGATATGCCAACGTCGTCTTCGATATCTAACCGGCCGCGGCTCGGGGACGAAGACGCATGAAAGCGACCGCCACGGCGCACCCCATCCAAGGACTGATCAAGTACCACGGCCTCGCGGACCCCGTTCTCCGCCTTCCCTTCCACGATTCCATTTCGGTGTGTACGGCCCCTCTCGTCACCCGAACCACAGTCGAGTTTGGGGACTACGAAGCCGACTCGCTGACCGTGGACGGGGTCTCCGCCACCGCCCGGGAACTCGAGCGAGGGATCGCCGTCCTGGAAGCGGTCCGAAACCGGGCCGCCATCTCCGACCATGCGCGTGTCGTCTCGACAAACAGCTTCCCGTCGGGGGTGGGGTTGGGGGCCTCGGCGTCGGGTTTCGCCGCCCTCGCGGTCGCCGCGGCCAACGCGGCGGACTTGGACCTGACGCCCCCACAACTATCGGTGTTCGCACGTCGGGGAGCGGGTTCAGCCACACGCGCGGTAACGGGAGCCTTCTCCAAGTGGAGGACCGGCACGACCGACGAGGAATCGTACGCCGAGCAACTCGCCTCCGAGGACCTCCAGATGGGCATCCTCGTCGCCCTCGTTCCCG
>JAZGDV010000139.1:0-8809 GCA_036478175.1 Thermoplasmata archaeon | reverse complement strand
GCACACGATCCTGTACACCACCCACCTGATGCAAGAGGCGGAAGAGCTGTGCGATCGGGTGGCCATCATCGACCACGGCGAGATCATCGCCTATGGCACCCCGGACGCGCTCAAGGCCTCCCTGGTTACCGAGGAGACCATCACCCTGGAGGGCATTATCCCGCAGGAAGTCACCGAGGCCATTCGGTCTATCGCCGGCGTCAAGGCGGCCACCGTCACATCGGAGGAGGACGGGCGTACCTCCGTTTCCATCGTTACCGAGGACAGCCGTCTGCTGCTACCCAAGATCATCGAGAAAGTAGTCGGAAACGGCGCCACGGTGGACTTCATCAAACCCCATGAGGTGACCCTAGAGGACGTCTTCATCGCGAAGACGGGCCGGGCCCTGAATGTGGACACCCGGGTCGTGGCGGCGCCAGAGGGGGGCCGCAGTGGCCGTTGAGAACCTCGGCCTCACCCGGATGTCGAGACGCTCCAACCTGGACATCGTCTGGACCGTCTTCAAGGCCCGAATCCTGATCATCTCCCGTTACCGCGGATCCCTGTTCTTGGAAACCCTCATCCCTCTCGTCTTCGCCGCCCTTCCCATCCTCATCGGGTTGTCCGTGGCCGGGGGAGATGCCGCCGCCTCAGCCAACTTCGAGCGGAATGTCGGAACCCCTGACTACCGTCTCTACATGCTCCTCGGGGCCGTGACCTTTGTCGTCGTTTCCATCATGCTCTGGATCGTGGGGTTCTGGATCCGGCGGGAGATGGAGATGGGGACGCTGGAAGCCATGTACCTCGCCCCGGCCAATCGACTCTACCTCGTGTCGGGCATCGCCACCTACGCCTTCCTCCGGAGCCTCATGGCCTTCGCGATCGCCCTCGGCGTCGGCTCCCTCGTCTTCGGGGTGAACCCGTTCCAGGGCGAAATCGCGCTGGCCACAGCCTTCCTCTTCGTGGGCCTCATCCCCCTCTGGGGCCTGGCCTTCCTCTTTGGCGCCTTCATTCTGAAGGTCAAGGAAGCCAACAGCGTCGTCAACAGCGCCCAGTGGGTCGTCTCCTTCCTCATGGGGGTCTTCTTCCCCATCGCCTTCTTCCCGCCGTTCCTCCAGTGGGTGGCCCTGAGTTTTCCGCCGACCTGGATGAACAACGGCGTGCGGGCGGCCCTGCAGGACCTCGCCTTCTTCTTCGAGTTTTGGTACTTCGACCTGGCCGTGCTCTTCGTGTTCGCCGCGGTGGTCCCCTTCCTGGGGTACAGCGTCTTCCTGCGGACGGAACACCACATGAAGAAGAACGAGGGGGTGGGGCAGTATTGATGGCTCATCGCGGCTTCGGCCTCGCCCGCGCGGGCCTCCTTCAGCGGCTGTCCACCTTCCTGACGATGTCCAAGAAGACCATCGTGGAGTTCTCCCGTTATCCCGTGGCCTTCATCGCCACCTTCGCGCAAGTCTTCCTCATCATCCTCATGTTCCTCTTCGCGGCGTTCGCCTTCACGACGCCCGGAAGCGAGTTGGCCCAGGGCCGGCACATCGCAGGTGTGATGGTCTACGGGCTGATCATCCAGCTCTTCCTCTCTTTCACCCTCTGGGAAGTGGGCTTCTCCATTCGCGAAGAGCAGGTCCGGGGGACCCTGGAGTCCCTCTACATGTCCCCCGCAAGCCGATTCGGTAGCCTGATTTCCCGGATCTTTGCCATCCTCCTCTGGACTTCCGTCATGGCCGTGTTCGCGGTCCTCCTGGTGTCCCTCTTGGTGAACGGCCTCCCGACGGCCAACTTCCTCCTCGCCATGGTCGTCCTTCTCTTCACGATCTTCGGGCTCATGGGAATCGGGCTGCTCATGGCAGCCATCACGATTCGGCTGAAGGAGACCGCCCAGTTTCTGGTGGGCGTCCTCCAGTTCTTCTTCATCATCTTCGCGGCCATGTTCTTCCCCTTCGGGGTTCTCCCCGACGTGATGGTGAACTACGTGAGCCGCTTCCTCCCCGTGGCCTACTCCGTAGACGCCTTCCGTTCCCTTCTGCTCGGCCTCCCCCCCGGCTTCCCTGAACTGCTTCCCCTTAACCAGGAGATCCTCATCATCGTCCTCTTTGGCATTCTGGCCCCGCCCATCAGCTACCTCCTCTACAAGGAGGTGGAACGGCGGGCGCGCGTCCAGGGGACCCTGGGGGACTACTGAGCCGTTCCCATGCAGGTGGAAGCCGTCACGGCCGATCGGCGCGACTTCATGCGCTTCCTGTCGGAGGACCTGGTTCGCAACGCCTTCGCGCTGTACGACCTGGAGGAGGAGGGGGACCGAGTGCAGTGCTTCGCGGCGGCGGAGGGCGACGCCTTCCGGGGATACCTTCTGGCCTGGCACGGGCGTCAATATCCCAACGTCATCGTCACGGGGGACGAAGAGGCCGCAGAGGCCTTGCTGCCCCGGGCGCCGCCCAGCCCGTGTACCTTCCTCCTGGTCCCAGGCTTGGTGGCCGCAGTGGAGGAGAGACGCGTGATCAGCGGGCGGCGAATGATGGACTTCATGTGCGTAGAGGCGAGATCCTTTCGCTTCGCCGACACGCAGGAAGTCGAACGTTTGGGGGAGAAGGATGCCGATGCCTTGGAGGCCCTCTATCGAGACACCGTCGAAGAACCGAGGGCATGGGGCCAGTGGGCCGAGCAAGGGCTTGCCTACGGCCTCAGCCTGAGAGGTCGACTCGTCGCCGCTGCCGGAACGCACTTTGTCTCTCCTGGTTGTAGCCTGATTGGGGGTGTCTATACGTCCCCCGGCTTCCGAAGAAAAGGGTGTGCGGCAGCCGTCACCTCGGCCGTGACCGAGGATGCACTACGAAGGAGCGCCCGCGTGGGGCTCATGGTGGCTTCGAACAACGCCGCTGCGGTCGGCCTCTACGAGAAACTGGGCTACCGAAAGGGGGTCCCGTGGGCCTGGTTGGACAGCGGGACCGGCCACGTGCCCCTGGCTTGACGGCACGTTTCTGGACTGCATCACGTCGTGATCTCGACCACGGTTCCGGAGATGCGGGCCCGAACGAGGAAGGCGGTTCTCACCAGAAGGGCCAACCAGCGAGGGTTCGATGGGGCCTCCTTCGCCCAATCCCTCATCCCACGACGAAACTCCTTCCAGGTGATGGCTCGCACCGATCCGCGCTGGGTCTGACCGCCGCGGGTGAGGCGGATATCAGGAGATGCCAGGACGTTCCTCAACCAATCGGATCGCCGGCCATAGCTCGAGACGACAAACATCCGATGGGGATTCACGAGGTAGATGGGGAGGACCACCCGATGGACCCGACCCGTCTTGCGACCTTGCGTCTCCAGCGTGATAAGCGAGTCGAAGCCCGCCTCCGTCACGAATGCCAGAAGCCTTCGGCTGAGGGCACGGGAGATGCGTCGAGGGACTCCGAAGCGCCGCGCCATGGTCTAGCCCCAGAGAGTGCCCGAACCGGTTTAAGGGGCTGCACGGGCAGGGACATGCGCTCATTCACCTCCCTCCCCCGGAAACGATTATTAGGATACTAGCCTTGTTGCCCACGGAGCAGACATGGGGAGAGAGTGGACAGGCCCTCTGGAGAAGCTGGACGACTATCGGTACACGATTCCCCGGTCCTACAAGGACGAGATGCGGGCACCGGGCGTCATCTATGCGGACGCCAGACTCATTCAGGACGTCGTGAAGGACTTCGCGCTGGAGCAGGTGGCCAACGTGGCCACGATGCCGGGCATCCAGAAGGCCTCCATGGCGATGCCCGACATTCACTGGGGGTACGGCTTTCCGATCGGCGGCGTCGCAGCCTTCGATGCCGAGGAGGGGGTCCTGTCGCCCGGCGGCGTCGGGTACGACATAAACTGCGGAGTCCGTCTCATTCGAACGGATCTGCAGCGCGAAGACGTCCAGGCGAAGCTCAAGCCCTTGGTGGACGCGATATTCGCGAATGTCCCTAGCGGGGTGGGCTCCAAGGGGAAGATTCGGTTGGGGAGAAAGGAACTCAAGGATGTCCTTGACAGGGGTGCGCCCTGGGCCGTCGAGAGGGACTATGGATGGGACCAGGACCTGGAGCGAATCGAGGAGGGGGGTTCCTTTGAACTCGCGGAATCCGATCGGGTGAGCGAGAAAGCCCTCTCTCGTGGCATGCCCCAGTTGGGAAGCCTAGGCGCGGGGAACCACTTCGTCGAGATTCAGTTCGTGGAGGAAGTGAGAAACCCGGACGCTGCGAAGGCCATGGGAATCGACCGAGAAGGCCAGGTATGCGTGATGATTCACACCGGTTCCCGCGGGTGCGGCCACCAGATCGCCACGGACTACATCCGCCTCCACGAACAGGCCGTCCGCAAGTACGGCATATTCCTCCCGGACCGACAGCTCGCCAGCGCCCCGGTCAATTCGAAAGAGGGACAGGATTACTTCCACGCCATGTACGCCGGGGCGAATTACGCGTTCGGCAATCGACAGCTCATCACCCATTGGACGCGTGAGTCCTTCGAGGCCGTCTTGGACACGCCGGCGGACGACTTGGGCCTGGAGATTGTTTACGACGTGAGTCACAACATGGCGAAGCTGGAGGAGCACAACGTCGAAGGCACCCGGAAGGAGGTCTACGTGCACCGAAAGGGAGCGACGCGGGCCTTCCCGCCAGGACACCCCGACATTCCCCTTCGCTACCGGGACATCGGCCAACCCGTCCTGATTCCGGGTAGCATGGGGACCCACTCCTTCGTCCTGGTGGGCACGGAGGGCGCCATGGAACAGACCTTTGGCTCCACGTGCCACGGGGCAGGACGGATCATGTCGCGGAAGGCGGCGGCCCGCAGATGGCGCGCGGACGAGGTCCGGGAGGACTTGGAGCGCCAGGGCATCTACGCCCACTCCGCCAGCTGGAAGGGGCTGGTGGAGGAGGCCCCGGGGGCCTACAAGGACGTGGAGAACGTCGTGGGGGTCTGCCAGGGAGCGGGGATTTCCGACATCGTGGTCAAGCTCAGACCCCTCGGCGTCGTGAAGGGATGAGGTGCACGTTTCCGTTCTGCCCCTAGGCACCGTGTCGAGAGAGGCCATCGGCGACCTCGATGCGGATCTCCGAAGGGCCGGGGTCGGGGTGACGGTCCTCCCCTCCGGGGAGGTGCCCAAAGATGCACTTGACCCTGTGCGCAACCAATACCGGGCCCCCGGTCTACTGGAGATGGCGCGGCGGTCCCACGGCGCGCATGTCCTCCTCGTGACGGATGTCGACCTCTACGTGGAGCCTCTCAACTATGTCTTCGGACAAGCAGACGTCGGAGGGCGGGCGGCCGTCATCTCCCTCCATCGGCTGAGGTCCGAAGACCCCGTCCTCTTCGGTCGAAGAACCCTCAAGGAGGCCCTCCATGAACTCGGTCACAACGTCGGCCTGGAACACTGTGCGGAAGAGACCTGTGTCATGTACTTCTCCAACGGGCTACCAGACACGGACCGGAAGGGCCCCAATTTATGCGCGGCGTGCGCCCGCAGCGTTGGGAAGGACGCCCCCTGGCACCTGCCTGGCTAGGCTCCCTCGGCGAAGGCCAGCATCATCGCGGCGGTCGCCTTAATTCCTCTCCGCGCATCCTCCAGACGGATGTTCTCGTTGGGGGCGTGGACCTTGCTTCCCGCATATCCCACACCCGGCCCGGCGGCCGAGGGCGTGCCCAGGCTCGTGTAATAGTAGGTGGACGATGAGCCCAGGGACCACGGGAAGATGTTGGGTTCGTCATCGTAGGCTGCTTGGTAGCCACGAAGAAGAGCTTGACCGATGCGGGAGGAGAGGGGGGTGGTCGCGGGCTCGAAGGTGCCGTGGCTCTCGACCTCGATGTCCTCGAAGCCCCCTGCCTTCAGGTGGGCCTTCATGGCCTTGAGCACCTCCTTCGGGGGCTGGCCGGGTAGCAGCCGGAAGTCCAGCTTTGCCTTCGCGTAGGCCGGGTTGATGGTCTTCGACCCGTCGCCGATGTAGCCCGCGTAGAAGCCATCGATGTTGCACGTGTTCCCGTACACCATGTGCTGGAGGCGAGCCCACTGTGTGTCCCCGCCCAATACTTCCACGGCCCCGTACGTCTTCATGAAGTCCGCCGGGTCGTACCGGTTCCGTTTAAGGTAGGCAAGTTCCTCCTCCGTCGGGCGGTGCGCGTTGTCGTAGAATCCGGGGATGAGAATCTTCCCGTCCTCGTCCCGGAGGGTTCGGAGGGCCGCGATGAGGCGCCACGCCGGGTTCGGGATGGAAACGGCGACGGAGGAGTGCTGGTCGACGGCGGCCTTCCTCACGGTAAGCTCCACGTAAAGGATGCCCTTGGACCCCAGATGCAGGGTCGGAGTCCCTTCCGCCGTATGGCCGCTCCCCTCGATGGTCGCTCCGTCAGCCTCAAAGAGGTCCTGGTGCCGCTTCCAGAAGGCGTTGAGGTGAGGGCTGGACACCTCCTCCTCCCCCTCGATCATGAACCGGAGGCGCAGGGGCAGATCCCCGCGCACGTCCTGGATGGCCGCCTGCGCGATGGCCTGAGAGAGGGCGTTCCCCTTCGTGTCCGACGATCCACGAGCGTAGAACACGCCCTCACGGACCACGGGGTCGAAGGGGTCTGAATTCCACTCGTCGATGGGCTCCTCCGGCTGCACGTCGTAGTGGTTGTAAAGGCACAACGTGGGGCCCGTAGACCCCGCCTCCCCCACAACCAGGTTCGGGCCGTTCGGCACCGGCATCTCCCGCGCGCTGATCCCCCACTTCTCCAGGAGCTCCCGGGTGGCCCGGCCGCCCTCCTTGAACCCCTCCCCTCTCGCGCTGACGGTCCGGACGGCGCAATAGCCCGTTAAGTCCGTGACGAAATCGTCAAAGTGTTCGTCGATGAATCGAAAGACCCGCTTCCTCTCCTCCTCTCCCATGCGGGGAGTGAGGGAGATTCGCGCTATAGGGTTTCCGTCGTCCACGAGCGCCGGGCCATGAAGAGGGTCAAGAGCAGGGAGGCAAGCAGGGCCAGGACGAGGCCGTAGGCAAAGGACGCCGCCGGCGTGACGATCCACAGGAAGCCGGCGACGGCGCTAGCGGGGAATCGGGCAACGCCCGTGAGGGTGTGGTACGTCCCCAAGGCCGTGGCCCGCAGGTTGGGGGGCGCCAGGTCCGCGACGAAGGCCCGCTCCACCGCGATGACAAAGGCAGAGGAGAGGCCGAAGAGGACGAACAGGAAGAGGATCTGCCAGGCCTCGGCGAGAAGGATTAGGCCGCCGGCCATGAAGGCGAAGGCCAGGTAGCCTACAAGGATGATCGGAGGCCGGCCCAGACGGTCGGAGAGGATGCCCACCGGGAAGGCGGCGAGGGCGTAGGCGAGGTTGAATGCGACGTAGAAGAGGATTCCCGTCCCCTCGGTCAGCCCGACGCCCACGACCCGGAGGAGGAGGAACAGGACGGAGAAGTGACCCAAGGCAAACACGGTGGCGATTAGGATGAAGCGGCGCAGGGCCGGGCTTAGGGTCGCGAAACCCATCCGAAGGGAGGGGGCGTCCTTGGGCTTCCGTGCCCTCTCGCGGATGAATACCGTGAGAAGGGCCGAGACGAGGGCGGGCCCGACGGCGAGGAGGAAGATCTCCCGGAAGGGGAGCCCGAACGCGTCCAAGAGGACGAACGCGATCAGCGGTCCCAGGACGGCGCCTAGGGTGTCCAAAAGGCGGTGAAATCCGAAGACCTTGCCGCGGGCTTCCGCGGGGGCTGTATCCGCTAAGACCGCGTCCCGAGGGGCGTCTCGAAGCCCCTTGCCTACGCGCTCCATCACACCCGCCACCATGAGCTCCGGCCAGACGCGGACGAAGGGAATGGCCGCCTTCATGGCGGCAGAGACGCTGTAGCCCGCGATAACGAGACCCTTTCGTCGGCCGATGCGGTCCGACCAGTGGCCGGAGAATACCTTGAGCAGGCTCCCAGTGCTCTCCCGGGCCCCCTCGAAGATGCCGAAGATGAAGACGGTCGCCCCGAGCTCCGTCAGGAGAAAGAAGGGGATGAGGGGGAAGACCATTTCGCTACTCAGGTCCGTCAGGAGACTGACGAGGCCCAGGAGGTAGACGTTGAACGTGAGGCCGGCGGAAAGACCCTTAGCTCGGCCCGACCGAGTGCCCATCTTACCGGCGAGGGGAACGTGACGCTAGAAAAGACCTTGCTCGGCTCAGCCCCTCAGGCCTCGGTGATCTTGATGGCCTCGACGGGGCAGACGGCCTCGCACGCCATGCAGTCGATGCAGTCGGCCTCCCGTGTGGGATCCGCCTTCTTTTCGGATTCCGGGTGACCGGGCGTGTCCTCCCACTCGAAGACATCGGTGGGGCAGACCGGGATGCACGCGCCGTCCTCGATGCAGAGGTCGAAATCCACGGCCACGTGGGTTCCATGGATGCCGAGCTTTTCCGGGGGCTCCAGGGGCCCCCAGACGTCGTGGTCGAAGTGTTGCTCGACCACCTCTCGGGTGTTCATGAAATCCGGATCGATGGCCATGCGCTGTTCATATTTCGGCGTAGTCATAAACCTATCCCATTGAGAGATTCCGTTCGATACTGGTCGAGCCCATTCCCAAGGCGGACCCCCTCCGAGAGGTTTTATCAGGCGGACCCGCCCTTCGGGAGGACGGAGGGGTAAGTTGGGACGGGGCCTGCGGGCGGACCTGATTTGGTCCCGCCCGAGGAGCCATGAGGAGATCAAGAAGGAGCGGGAGAGAGGGCCTTCGGGCCTTTATCTCATCATCGCCGGGAAGCGGATCGCTGGCACGTGGAACGAGGGGACCTTTCGACTCCTCGACATCGGCCAGGCCGATGACGTTCGCCTTCGAATCAGCGCGCACGAGCGAGAAG
>JAZGDV010000138.1:0-7050 GCA_036478175.1 Thermoplasmata archaeon | reverse complement strand
CGTTATGTGTGGGTACGACGCGGTGGTTACGGCGGTCCTTCGGGAAGAGGGACAGGCGCAGGGGGCTTGTCCCCATTGCGGGGAGGCCATGGATATCCGCATCCAGGATGGCCAGCTTGCACGCGCCGACCCCGACTCCATCGTATTCTGGTTGGGAACAGGCCCTCCCGGCGGGCCGGGACATCCGGTCTGTGACCATCTCCATCTGTTCCCCAGCCACGATCACCTTCAAGCCTGGCTCGCGCATCAACCCGACGAGCTAGGATTCGAGATCCCGCTTGCCGACCTGGTCCATCAGTTGACGCAGGCCTGAAGTGGCCGGCCTGATCGGGGCGACAATACTCACTCGGAGACGACGGGTTGGAAGAGGCCGAAAGGGTTGCCCTCCGGGTCGGTACCGAACAACACTCAGCCGACCTCAGGAATCTCGGTCCTCTCGCCAGCCACGCGCACCAACTTGCCCCCGGCGGGGGTTCGACCATGCGGCTTCATTCGGCCGCGGGAGCATCTTCCGAGCCACGCCGTTAGCTGGCCAGAATTTGGGCAATCTCTTGGACGAGTCGAGGCTTGGGAGGTGCTCCCACAGTCTTCGCGACTTGTTGACCGCCCTTGAAGAAGATGAGGGTGGGGATGCTCTGGACGCCAAACTGGACGGCTAGGCTCGCGTTGTCGTCGACGTTCACCTTGACGAAGCGCAAATCCCCTTCGTACTCTTCTGCGAGCTCATCGATCACGGGGGCGAGGCGCCGGCAGGGGGCACACCAGTCGGCGTAGAAATCGACGAGAACGGGAATCTCCGACTGGAGGACGTCCGCCTCGAAGCTCTCGTCGCTTGCGTGGATGACAGCAACAGACATGATCGTATCCCTCCGTTCCTAGCGAATCCTAAGAAAGGTAACAGTCTGGTGCTGCAGGCAGGACGGGGCACGGTCTCCCGCGACCAGGTAGACCTCGACCCGAACCCCCTCCTCGCCGCAGGTCTCACACCGATAGTACCCTGTTTCTTTCACGGGCCGATCGGTAAGCATCATCGTCCGCATGTTCAACTCCATTCCAATTGAGGCAGGTCCCGTTATTTAGGTTCTACTCCTGGGACCGGGGGCATCTCCTCCCTCGCCGCCCGGCCCGCAGCCGCTTTACGTTCCCTCACCGAGGATTGATAGCAGCGCCCTCGCAATGAATCGCGGGAAGTGCCATGGTCCAGAACACGAAGGCCGGGAAGGCGGACTACGACCTCGTCATCCTAGGAGGCGGTTCCGCAGGTTTTTCCGCGGCGATCCGAGCTTCCGAACTCAAGAAGAGGGTCGCGCTCGTCCATGAGGGAGCCATCGGGGGCACCTGCGTGAACGTGGGTTGTGTCCCCAGCAAACACCTCCTGACGGTCGGGGAGACCTTTCGAGGGGCTACGTCGAATCCCTTCCAATCCCTTCGCTGTGAGGGAGAGCAGTTCGACCTCTCGGCGGCAGTGAAGCAGAAGGACGACATCGTGCGGGACCTTCGCAAGTCCAAGTACGAAGACGTCCTCGCGGGGCTGGAAGGAGTGATCCACGTCGATGGCAGGGGAGTCTTCTCCTCGGCCAGGGAAGTCAAGGTCAACGGGACGGCCATTCGGGGCCGGTCCTTTCTCATCGCCACAGGGTCGAGTCCCTGGGTGCCCTCGATCCCCGGTCTGGAGGACCACGGTTACTGGACCAACGTGGAGGGTCTGAGTCCGACGAGTCAACCCGAGTCCCTCCTTGTCGTTGGCGGGCGGGCCCAAGGCCTCGAGTTTGCCCAGATGTACGCCCGTTTTGGGACCGAGGTGACACTGCTCCAACGGTCCCCGCGCATCCTCCCCACGGCCGAACCCGAGGCTTCGGAGGCCCTGCGTCAGGCCCTCGAAGAGGACGGGATCGCCATCTGGACGGGCGTGCACCTCAAGCGGGTACGGGCGGATGGGGAGAAGGTCGTGGTCGCCGTCGTCGACGGCGAGGAGAAGGAGTTTCGAGCGGCCGAGCTGCTCATGGCGACCGGTCGGAGGGCCAACACGGCGGACCTGAACCTCGGGGAAGCGGGCGTCCAGACCGGAGGCCAGGGGGAGGTCGTCGTGGATCCCCAGATGCGGACGACCGCGCCTCACATCTTCGCGGCGGGAGATGTCCGAGGGGGCGAGATGCTGGAGACGGCGGCGGCCAAGGAGGGTTTCCTGGCGGCCGAGAACGCCCTGCTAGGTGCCGGACGCGCGATGGACCCTCCTGAAGTCGTGCCTCGTGCCGTATTCACAGACCCCCAATTTGCCGCGGTGGGCTATTCCGAGGAGGAATACAGCGCGATGACGGGGGCTTGCTCATGTCGGACCATCCCGATGGAATTCGTCCCCAAGGCCCGGATCATCGGCGACACCCGGGGCCTCGTCAAGATGACCATCGACCCCCAATCGCGGGTCATCGTCGGGGTGCAGATCGTGGCGGCTTTCGCAGCCGATCTCATCCACGAGGCCATCCTCGCCGTGAAGCATGGTCTGACGATCGATGACCTCATCGACACCGTCCACATTTTCCCCACCCAGAGCGAGGCGTTGAAGCTCGTAGCTCAGGCCTTCTACCGGGACGTCAGCAAGCTGTCGTGCTGTACCCAATAGGGGAGGACAGTCGCGGCATCGTCCTCAAGCCTTTAACACGAGCCCCCGCGTAACTTACGTCCGATGGCCGGAACGCCGGTGGCTTCGACCGCGATCGACGCCCCAGCCACCGTCGCGACCGCCGAGCCCCGACATGCCAGCTGGCTGGAGCTCTTCTACGACCTGGGTTACGTCGTGGCCGTGGCCTTCCTCGCGGCCCGGCTGAGCCGGGACATCAGCCTCACGGGGTTCGCCATCTTCGTGGGCCTCCTCATTCCCGTCTGGTGGTCGTGGGCAGGCCAGACGATCTTCGCCTCTCGGTTCGGGCGAGATACGCCCTTCCAGAGGAGCATGGTTCTGCTCCAGATGGTCGGCGCCGCGGCTATGGCCGTCCAGATCCCTGTCGCCACCGGAGCCGGTTCCGCCGGCTTCGCGGCGGCGTATGTGCTCACGCGCTCGACCCTGCTGGTCCTGTACCTCCGCGCCCGGACCGAGTACCCCGAGGCCAATCGGTTGAACAGCGCCTTTCTCCTGGGATATGGACTCGGGGCGGCCCTCTGGCTCGTTTCGATTGCCTTCCCGCCCCCCTTCCGGTTTGCCCTCTGGGCCGTCGGCCTCGCGGTGGAGGTCGGGACCTTCGTGCTGGCACGCAACGTCTCTCGCCGCTTCCCCGTCCACACCTCCCACCTGCCCGAACGGTTCGGCCTCTTCACCATCCTCGTCCTCGGCGAGACCGTCCTGGCCATCTTCCTGCACGTCGCCGACGTCAATTGGAACCCCCTAGCTGTCGTTGCGGCCCTGATCGGCTTCGGTCTCGCCGTGGCCATCTGGTGGAACTACTTCGGGTACGTGGACCGCGCTCCCCTCCAGTGCACGCTAGGGAACGGACACGCCTACACCCTCTTCCACCTGCCCATGGTCCTCGGCATCATCGCCATGGGTGTCGGGATTGAACACGTCGTCGTCGAGGCCAGCCGAGACGTATTCTCGGTGAGCACCCTGTGGCTCTTAGGCGGCGGGCTGGGCTTGTGGGTCGTCGCGTTCTACGGTCTTCAGTTTGTCACCTACCCTCCCCGGGAGCATCGACGCCTGAGCACCACGTACGGTTTGGCCTTCCTGGCCATCCTGCCGGCAGCCTTCCTGGGCGGACCGATTCACCCGATCGCCGTGTTGGCCATCGTGGGGCTCGTGATGGGCAGCCTCACCTATGTCGAGGCGCAGCGACGGGCCGCCATCCCCCCTCGCACCTTTCTTACGCGGGCCGACTACCAGGAGCGTCCCCGGGGCGGGCAGGTTCGGGAATATCGGGGCGAGGGCATCGTGGTTCGGTATGACCCCGAGGTCTGCACCCACGCGGCCGAGTGCCTCCGAACCCTCCCGGAGGTATTTGACCTCCGGAATCGGCCCTGGGTCGATCCGGACGGCGCGTCGGTGGAGGAAGTCATGGCGGGCATTCGGAGATGTCCGACGGGGGCCCTGAGCTACGAGGTCCCGGGGGAGAGTCCCGAGGCGGAGGCGGAGCGGTGACGGAGGAGGGCGCGGAGCCCTACCGCGCCGATGTGGTCGGGAGCATGCTACGCCCGTCCTATCTGATGCGAGCCCGGGAGAAGCACGCAGCGGGCAGGCTCTCCGATGCCGCGTTCAAGCGAATCGAGGATCGGGCCGTGGACGAGTGCGTGGCCATCCAAGAACGGGCGGGCGTCGACGTCGTCACCGACGGGGAGATGCGGCGGAACGTGTTCGCCAGCCAGCTCGTCCAGGCGACGGAGGGGTTCGAACCCGTCGAGGGGAACACCGTCGACTGGTTCACCCTCGAGGGGAAGAAGGAGACCACCGCGGTGACGGTCGGTTTGGTTCGGCGCATCAAGCGCCGACGCCATCTCTCCACGGAGGAGTTCGTCTACCTTCGAAGTCAGACGGACCGACCCATCAAGGTGACCGTCCCGAGTCCCACCATGTTCGCCTACTACTGGGTACCCGGCGTCTCCGACGAGGCCTACCCGTCCACGGAGGCGTATCTCGAGGACGTGACGCGCATCCTTCGGGACGAGGTGGCCGAGCTGGTCCGGGTAGGCGCGACCTACATCCAGGTGGACGCGCCGGAGTTCGGGATGCTGCTGGATCCGCACCAACAGCGATGGTTTAGGGAGAAGGGGTTCGCGGCCGACCAGATGGTTCGCGAGGGGGTGGATAGGATCAACCGGGTCGTAGACGGACACCCTCGTGTGACCTTCGCTCTCCACATCTGCCGGGGGAACGACGCGAGCCGGTACATGGCCAAGGGGAGCTACGCCGCCCTGGCGAAGGAAATCTTCCCTCGCGTCCACGTTCAGCGGCTCCTGCTGGAGTACGACGACGATCGGTCGGGAGACTTCGAGCCCCTGCGGGAGGTCCCCGAGGACAAGGTGGTGGTGCTCGGCCTACTCACGACGAAGTGGCACCGCGAGGAGAGGGCAAGCGAGCTCGTTGACCGGATTGAGGAGGCCTCCCAATACGTGCCCCTCGAGCGGTTGGCGTTAAGCACCCAGTGTGGCTTCGCGTCCGTGGCCCAGGGAAACACGATCTCACCCGAGACGCAGGAGCGCAAGTTGGGGCTGGTCGCCGAGGTCGCCCGCAAGGTGTGGGGGCCACCCTCCCGCACGTAACTGGCACGCGGGTTGAAGGTGGATGAATCGACCGTGGTGAAGCACCGGACAAAGGCCGAGCATGGCTGTTGTCCGGCGTTCTGGCACGGTGACCCGCCGGGCACAAGTCTCATAGAGGTTGACTGGCTCGTGCGGTTTGATTCCGAAAGGAGGAGCAACAATGGGTGAGGAGGAGAAGTCCGAGAGCACGGCGACCCACCGCAGGCTCGCAGTTGAGTTATTCAATCACACATGGGACCTCATGGAGCAGAAGGACAGGACGAAGGAGGAGGACGAGCGGATGGTCCACGCTGCGCACGCCTCCCGGTTCCACTGGGGCGAGGTAGGCGGACCTCTCAACCTCGCCGTCGGGGAATGGCAAATCGCCCGCGTGTACTCCATCCTGAGGCGCCCTTCCTCCGCCCTCCGACACGCGAGACGGTGTCTCGAGATCGTTGAGGAGAAAGGGATTACCGGCTTCTACCGCGCCTCCGCCTACGAGGGGCTGGCGAAGGCCCACAGCGTCGCCGGCGAGAGGGAGAAGAGCGAGGAATACCTTGAGCTCGCTAAGGCCGAGGGCAGGCGCCTCACGGACGAGGAGGAGAGGAGGGTCCTCTTTGACCAGTTGGCGGAAATCCCCGAGTCCGGTTAGTGGCCTGTCGCTAGGCCCTCCAGGTCCACCAAGACATCGTCCCCTTGGGTGGTGACCGGATAGACCGGCAACGCAGGGATCGGGCGCATCCACTTGCCCTCCCCTGTCTCCAGGTTCCACACGCTTCCGTGTCCGGCACAGGTTACGTTGCTCCGCTCGAGGGTCCCCTCGCTTAGGTCCCACTCCGCGTGCGTGCAGACCGCGCCTATGGCGCGGAACTGGCCGCCCACGTTGGCCACCAGAATCTCCAGGTCCTCGACCTCCACCGTCTTCATTGTGCCGGGCGGGATCTCGGAAACAGAGGCGACTCGGACTCTCCTGGACATCGAAGCAATTCATGAGAACCAGCCTCATAAAAAAGCTTGGCCCGCCGTCTGCAGGGATCCCTCTCAATCCCCTTGCATTGGATCGCCGATGACCCTTGCGATGGAACGCGTGAACCTGGCGGAGAAGTTAGCGAGCTTTGAGGAATACTGGAAGCCCAAGATCGTTGCCGAGGTCAACGACGCCTACATCAAGCTCGTGAAGGTCAAGGGGGAGTTCGTGTGGCACCGCCATGAGAACGAAGACGAGCTGTTCCTTGTGGTTCAGGGGAGGATGCATCTGCAGACCCGCGAGGGGGACATTTCCTTGGAGGCAGGAGACATGGCGGTCGTCCCCCGGGGGACGGATCATCGTCCCGTGGCGGCGGAGGAGGCCCACGTGCTCCTCATCGAACCCAAGTCGACGTTGAACACGGGGAACGTACAAGATGATCGGACGACGGAGGCGGAGTGGATCTAGGGGACGAGCCCCAGTGGGTGGAAAGGCGTGGCCCTGAGCAAAGCCTTTCGACGAGGCGGGGTTTGGCCTTCGGGGATGGCCGAAAGCACCCTTCAAAAGAAACTTCGTGTCCAGCCGGGCCTACGCATGCTCGTCTTGAACGCTCCGGAGGGGTACGTGGAAGCCCTGGGGACCCTCCCCGAAGGGGCTGAAATCGAGACGGAGGTCCATGGGTCCTTCGACTGGGGGCAGTGCTTTGTCCGGGACGTTGCCGAACGGCGACGGCTCGCCCCCGAAGCTCGAGACGCCGTGACGTACACTGGCCTGTTGTGGATTTCGTATCCCAAGAAGAGTTCGAAGATCGCGACGGACATCAGCCGCGACGTGGCCTGGGAGGTCATGAAGGAGTTCGG
>JAZGDV010000137.1:0-3614 GCA_036478175.1 Thermoplasmata archaeon | reverse complement strand
GTCTCTCGAAACCCGAGACGTGTTATGACCTTTCCTCTGCCTTTTCCGTGCCTGAGAATCGGGGGCACGACTCATTGGGGAGGCTTTATCCATTGAGAGCCTGGTCCGGCCCTCGTGGACCTCACCGTGGTCGTGGGGACGCGGCCGGAAATCGTGAAGATGGCACCGGTCATCCTGGCCCTCCGAGAGGAGGACGTTTCCCTCTCGCTGGTCCACACGGGCCAGCACTACGACCACACGTTATCGGAAGTGTTCCTGGAAGAGCTGGGGCTGGGATCGCCCGATGCCGTGCTCGACGTAGGCTCGGGGTCGCAGGCGAGGCAGACGGCGGAGGCGCTCATCCGGCTGGAGGAGCATTTCGCCGGGGACCCGCCCCGGCTGATCCTGGTCGAAGGAGACACGAATACGGTGCTCGCCGCCGCGCTTGCGGGGGTGAAGCTCGGGGTGGATGTCGGTCACGTGGAGGCAGGTCTCCGCAGTCACGATTTGCGGATGCCAGAGGAGCACAATCGGCGGTTGACAGACCACCTCTCCTCTTACCTCTACGCCCCCACGGACCTCGCGTCAAAGAACCTCCGTCAGGAGGCAGTCTGGGGCACCGTTTGGGTGACGGGAAACACCGTCATCGACGCCAGCCTCCGGTACCTCCCCCTCGCGGAGGCTCGATCCGAAGTGATGGATCTCGTTCCCTACGACCAGTTCTGCCTTGTGACGGCCCACCGGGCCGAGAACGTCGACGACCCGGAGACCCTCCAGGAGCTGGTGGATCTCCTCCGACGTGCGCCGCTCCCGGTGGTGTACCCGGTCCACCCGCGGGCCAAGACGCGCATGGAGGAGGCGGGACTCTACGAGAAAGTCCGTGAGTCGGAGAACGTCCTGCTCCTCCCCCCCGTGGGCTATTTCGACTTCTTGGTCCTCATGAAGCACGCGAGCTGCATCGTCACGGACTCCGGTGGGATCCAGGAGGAAGCGACGTCCCCGGGCCTCCGGAAGAAGGTCTTCGTCTTCCGCCGCAGCACCGAGCGCCCCGAGGCCGTGGCGGCGGGGTATGCGAAGGTCGTCGGGACGACCGCCGAGGCCGCGATTACGGCCATGCGAGAGTACCTGGATGACCCGGTACCCCCATCCGGACCCAGCCCGTACGGAGACGGGACCAGCGGCGCCCAGATCGCCGCCCTCGTCCAGGAAGCCCTGGCCAAGGGGCCCGGGCCGCTAGGGCGGAAGGGTGCCATCTGAGACCTCGGAAACGCTTTTATAGGGACATGTAAACTACGGGCCGCTCCGCAAGGAGCCCTTGTCGGATGGGACGGATGGGATGCGTGCGACGCGACGGAGACGCAGCTGTCGTCAGGGGGTCGCTTCTTGTTTTTGAAAGAGATCGAGCTGGAGAACTTCAAGTCCTTCGGCCGACGCCTCCGACTGCCCATCCTCTCCGGTTATACCGCGATTACGGGGCCCAACGGGAGCGGCAAGAGCAACATTAGCGATGCCGTCATCTTCGTGCTTGGCCCCAAGAGTTCTCGGGTGATCCGGGCCGGGCGGCTAACGGACCTCATCTACGACGGGGGGCAGGGGGGGAAGCCCGCCGACTACTGCCGCGTTTCCCTTGTCTTCGACAACGAGGACCGAACGATTCCCCTGGAAGCCGGTGAGGTCCGCCTCACCCGTTACGTGGGACGCTCGAAGGGCGTGAAAGACGGGTACAATTCCTACTTCTACGTGAACGGACGAAAGGCAACCCTGACGGAATTTGACACCCTCCTGGCGAACGCCAAAATCTCGGCCGAGGGCTACAACATCGTGCAGCAGGGGGACGTCCAAGGCATCGTCGACATGACCCCGTTGGAGCGTCGTCGGGTCCTAGAGGACATCGCAGGCATCTCCCGGTTCGATGAAGACATCCAGCGTGCAGAGCGTAAACGTGGGGGGGTCGAGGAGGACTTGGATCGCATCGAGATCATCCTCAAGGAAATCCGCCGTCTGCTCGGACAGCTCGAGCGAGACCGCGAAGGGGCCCTGCGCTACCGGGAGTTGCAGGAGGCCCTGGAGACCGCGCGGGGCCAGAAGGCCCACAAGGAGATTCAGCTCCTCGAGGGCCAGCTCGGTTCAGCCGCCGAGCAGGTCCGACGCTATGAGACGGAGCGGGTGAAATGGAAGGCGGAGGTGGCTCGCCTCCGGAAGACACTCGGGACGGAGGAAGAACGCCTCCAGGCCCTCGAAGAACGCCTCGCAGAGGAGGGCGGAGAGGAGTTTCAAGCCATTCGAGCCAAGCTAGACGATCTCCGCATCGAGCGGGCGCGTGCCCAGGACGGGATGGAGCGGGGGAAGGAGCGACAGAAGGAACTCCGGGCCGAGATCGCTCGCCTCCGGCCCGACATCAAGAAAATCCGCGATGAGATGGAGACACTGCGAGGGCAAGCACAGGAAGCAGAGGCGGAGCTTCAGAGGCTTGCAGAAGCGGTTGCGTCGAAGGAGTCGCAAATCGCCGAACTGGAGAGGGGTGCTTCCGAGTCCGATGCGCGTATTCTGAAACTTCAGAAGGGCGCCGTCACCCTCGATCAGGAAATCGATGCCCAGGATGGGGGCTGCAGGGAACTGGTCCTCGAGAGAGAGAAGCTCGCCCAGCGACTGGAGCAGCTTCGCGACCATCTGACACGGCTCGGCGAGGAGCAGAAGGCCCAGGAGCTCGACGTCGAAGACGCCGATTGGCAGGCCGAGGAGTCGGTATCGGGTTCCCGAAGCAAGGCGAAGGAATTGCGCCAATTGCACGAGCACGTCAAGGACCTAGAGCGAGAACGCGGGGAGCTCGTCCAACAATCCGCCGAGCTGGAGAGCGCAGTCCGGAACCTTTCACGTGAGCTCAGTCACGCCCAGGCCGAGGCGGAAGCCGCCGAGAACATCCGGAAGGGCTACAACCGGGCGGTCTCGTCGGTCCTAGAAGCCCGGGATGCGGGGAAGATCGAAGGGATCCACGGGACGGTCGCCGAACTGGGGCGGGTGGAAGCGAAAGTTGAACGGGCGCTTCAGGTGGCGGCCGGAGGTCGTCTCCAGGCCATCGTGGTCGATGACGACGCGGTGGCGGCCGAGGCCATCGAGCACCTCAAACGCAAGAAGCATGGCCGGGCCATCTTCCTTCCCCTCTCCAAGATGCTGCCGGGGCGGCCGAGGGGCAAAGCCCTGATGGCGGTCAAGGAGGCCGCCGGGTTCGCCCTCGATCTGGTCTCGTTCGACGAGAAGTACCGGAACGCCTTCTGGTTCGTTTTCGGGGACACCGTGGTCGTGGAGAACCTGGACCAGGCCCGGAAGCTCATGGGCGGTGTTCGCCTGGTGACCCTCGATGGGCAGCTCATCGAGGCCAGTGGGGCCATGGTGGGAGGACACATCGAGGACCCGATCCTCCGCTTCGGCAAGGGATCGGCAGAGGGCCGCAACCGACTCGCGGCCCAACTCCGGAAGGCCACGAAGGAGCGGAAGAAGCTCCAGGAACGCCTGCTCCAGGTCGAGGCGGAACTTGAGGAACGGGGAAAGAGCCTCAGAGAGTCCCAGATGACCGAGGATCGGGAGGAGTCGAAGCTCGACCTCCTCCGGGGCCAGAAGGAGCAGTTGCAGGGGCG
>JAZGDV010000136.1:0-4272 GCA_036478175.1 Thermoplasmata archaeon | reverse complement strand
CCCTCACCACCAACGGCTCCATGCTCGCCCCACGGGCCACGCGCCTCCGAGAGGCGGGGCTGAGGCGCGTGAACGTCTCCATCGACAGCCTGCATGCGGGGGTATTCAAGGCGGTCCGGGGAGCGGATATTCACCCGGTGCTGAAGGGCATCGTGCGCGCCCTTGAGGTCGGATTGACCCCGGTCAAGCTGAACATGGTCGTCATGAAATACACTCTACCCTACATCCAGCAGATGTTGGAGTATGTGGAGAAGGGCCGGGGGGGCCTCGTCCTCCAGCTCATCCAGTACATGCCCGAGCTCACTGGGCACGAGGAGTGGATGGTGGACATCGACGGGGTGGCAGCCTGGCTGGCTGCCCAGGCGGACCGAATCGACATCCGTCGGGCCCACGGCCGCCGGATCTACTGCTTGAAGGGAGCCCGGGTGGAGATCGTGGACCCCGTGTACAACGAGGCGTTCTGCGCAAACTGCCACCGCATCCGCCTGACCCACGATGGGGAGCTCAAGGGTTGCCTCAACCGGAGCGACGACCTCATTTCGGTTCGCGGAATGTACGACGAGGGGATCCGGGCGGCCTTCCGCCGCGTGGTGACGAACCGCATCCCCTATTACGGCGCCTACATCGCAGACTTCCCGAAGCGGGACCTGCGACAGGGCGAACCGATTTCGTTGGAGGCGGGAACGCCCTAAGAGGCCTGTGCAGGCTCAGCGGAGCGCTCCCAGGGAAAGGGCTTTCATCCGATGGGCGCATCGGAACCACCAGGACGACCTCGGACGGACAGATGCATGGCGGACGAACCTCCCTTCGGCAAGGCAGAGGATGTCATCGCGGCCTTCGAGAGGAGCGAGTACGTCGCCGACCGCTCCATCGCGATGGCCGTGTACCTCTCGCTGAGGCTCGGCAAGCCGCTCCTCGTCGAAGGCGAGCCGGGATGTGGGAAGACCGACATCGCACGCGCCCTCGCGGAGGCGGTCGGCACGGACCTCATTCGCCTCCAGTGCTACGAGGGCTTGGACGCGGAGGCCACCCTGTATGAGTGGAACTACCCCAAGCAGCTGCTGGCCATCCGCCTGCAGGAGAGGCAGAAGGACCCGGCGGACTTGGAAGCGGAGATCTTTAGCGAGAAGTTCCTCCTCCGACGCCCCCTCCTTCAGGCGCTGAACCACGACGGCCCCCGACCTCCCACCCTGCTTATCGACGAAATCGATCGTGCGGACGAGGAGTTCGAAGGGCTCCTCCTGGAGTTCCTCTCGGAGTTCCAGGTGACGATTCCGGAGATCGGAACCTTCCGCGCGGAGCGGGTCCCCTTCGTCGTGATCACCTCGAACCGGACGCGGGAGTTGAGCGACGCCCTCAGACGACGCTGCCTGTACCTCTACATCGACTACCCCTCCTGGGAGAAGGAGCACGCCATTCTCCGCCGTCGGGTCCCGGAGCTCGACGAGACGCTAGCCAAGGAGGTCTTGGCCTTCGTGCACCGGGTCCGAGCGGACGAGGAGATCCTGAAGAAACCGGGCATCTCGGAGACACTGGACTGGGTGGCCGCCCTCCTTGCCCTCGACGTGGAGCATGTGGACAAGGACACGCTGCGGGAGACCCTCGGTTTCATTGCCAAGGAGGTGGGGGACCTCCGCTATCTGGAGGAGAAGGTGGACGTGCTCCTGGAACCCTGAGGGGTCGTCATGGAGCACCCCGGCTCACTCACCCACCGGCTCGCGGGATTCTCTCCCTTCCTTCGGGCCCGTGGAATCTCCGTCGGACTCGGTGAGGAGCTGGACCTGGCCAGGGCCCTGGAACACGTCGATCCCCTGGACCGAGGGGCGTTCTACCTGGCCTCGCGCACGACCTTGGTCAAACGGCCCGAGGACCTCCCGACATTCCAGGCGGCGTTTGAGGCGTATTGGTGGGGCGCGGGAGAGATGGACCATCAGGGTCCCCCCGTACGCCCCTCGAGGCCACCGGTACGGCCTCCCCCCGACGGCGTGGAGGAAGCGTGGGGTACACCCCACGTTCCCGTCGGGGGAACCGCAGAGGTCGGCCGTGCGACTGGAACGGCTCCGTCTGCTGGTCTACAGCCCCGACGCCCCCCCTGGCCGCCGACAGGTGGAGGGGTTGGATCGGGGTCAACTCGACAGTTTGAAACGCCTGGCGAGGCACTTCCGTCGATGGGCCGCGACCATCGGGGGGCGAAGGCGCGTGTCGAGTCGGAAGGGGGACATCGACTTTCCGCGCACCACGCGGGCAAGCCTCCGGTCCGGGGGAGAGTTGCTCGCCGTGCGACGTCACAGGCGAAAGCTCCAGCGGACCCGGCTGGTCGTCCTCTGGGACGTCAGTGGGAGCATGGAGGGACACGGCCCTCTCCTCCTCGGCATCGTGTACGCCCTGCTCCGGGCGATTCCCTCCACGCGGCTGTTCGCCTTCAGCACCGACCTGCAACCCTTGACTTCCCTCCTCCGGGGCCGCTCCTATCGGGACGCCTCCCGCCTGGTGAAGGAGAAGCTCGAGGGGGCGGGCGGCGGAACCCAGATCGGGCGATGCCTCGCGGAGTTCCAGCGAGATCATGGCGCGACGGTCGATCGGAGGACCATCGTCCTGATCCTCAGTGACGGATGGGACGTCGGGCGGCTCGATCTCCTGGAGAGCCAGATTGCCACGCTGGCTCGGCGGGCTTCCCTCCTCCTCTGGGTGAACCCGTACGCAGATCGACACGACTTCCAGCCCGAGGTGGCGGGCCTGAAACGGGCCCTGCCGTACCTCGATCTCCTCGTACCCCCCTCGGCGTTCGTCGATCCCAAGGCCTTCCGCAGGTGGTTTGGCCCCGCCCGGACGCCGAAGTGGCGGAAGGGATTCCGGCCGACGCATCGATCCTCGGTTCTGCCGAACCCCGGGGCCTAGTCCCTCTCTTCCTGGTGAATCGCCGCCCAGACACGGTCGGGCGTCAGGGGCATGTCCAGGTGGATCACGCCCAGGGGGGCGAGGGCATCGATGACGGCGTTCACCACGGCGGGCGCGGCCCCGATGGTCCCCGCCTCCCCGACCCCCTTCGCCCCCAGCGGGTTGTGGGGGGAAGGCGTCACGTGGCGGACGCTCTCGATGGCCGGGCTCTCCACCGCGGTCGGGACCGCGTAGTCGGGGAACCCGGCGGTGAGGAGGTTTCCGACCTCGTCATACCGGGCCTCCTCCCAGAGGGCCTGACCGATCCCCTGGAGCACCCCCCCGTGGACCTGTCCTTCCACGAGCCGGGGGTTGATCACCGTTCCGCAGTCGTCCACGGCGACATACCGAAGGATCTGCACCTCGCCGGTGTCCGGGTCCACCTCCACCACGCACACATGGGTCCCGAAGGGGAACACGTAGTCCTCGGTGTCGTAAAAGGCGTGGACCTCCCACGGCGTCGCCTTCCCGTTCGCATCGGTCTCTTGGAGGGATCGGGCGAGATCCCACAGGGTGAGCGCCTTTTCGGGAGCCTCGGGGACGAAGGCCTTCCCGTCCGCGAGGACCACATCCTCCGGACGTGCTTCGAGCAACTCCGCGGCGCGCGTCCGGGCGGCATCCGCCAGCTTGCGTCCGGCCATGAGGGAGGCTCCTCCCTCGACGGGCAACCCGCGGCTCCCAAAGGTGCCGATGCCCCACGGCGTGGTGGCGGTATCCCCGTGGCGAACCTCCACCGCCTCCAAGGGAATCGTCAGGACATCCGCCACGATCTGGGCGAGACTCGTCTCCTGCCCCTGGCCTTGGGGGTGTGCGCCTGTGTACACGACGACCTTGCCGGCGGGGTGAACCACCAGGCGACAGCCCCCGGGGGAACCGAATCCGCATACCTCTACGTAGGTGGAGATGCCGATGCCGAAGAGTCGGCCTTCCACCCGGGCCCGCGCTTGTTCCTTCCGGATCCGGGGGTAATCCACGACCTCGAGGGCCTTCTGCAGAGCCCCCGGGTAGTCCCCGCTGTCGTAGGTGTGCCCCGTGACGACCTCGTAGGGAAAGGCGTCGGGCGGGATGAAATTCGTCCGCCGGATCTCGGCGGGATCCATCCCCAACCGAAGGGCGAGGATGTCTACCATCCTCTCCACAGCGAAGGCGGCCTCCGGTCGCCCGGCCCCCCGGTAGGCGTCGGTGGGGGTCGTGTTTGTGAAGACGCCTTGGACCTCGACCCGCACCCCCTGCATCGGGTAGGCCCCGCTCAGCATCTTCCCGAACGGGCTGGTAGGAATCCCCGGGCCGTCGGTGGAGAGGTAGGCTCCCAGGTTGGCCAGGGATCGGAGGTCG
>JAZGDV010000135.1:0-6149 GCA_036478175.1 Thermoplasmata archaeon | reverse complement strand
CTCGTCATGGCCACCGTCTGCTCTCATTCCTCCCTCCAACTTTTCCACGGGGCCCGCCAGGAAGGGTTCCGAACCCTGGGCATCGCGATCGGGCAGCAGCCGAAGTTCTACGATGCCTTCCCCCGCGCCCGCCCCGATGAATTCCTGATCGTGGATGCCTACGAGGACCTGCCGCGCCACGCAGAAGAGCTCGTGGACAGGGGTGCCATTACCGTCCCCCACGGCTCCTTCGTGGAGTACCTCGGAGCCGAGGCGTTCGCCGATCTCGAGGTCCCCACCTTCGGGAACCGTCGCGTGATTGCGTGGGAGTCCGACCGCGATAAGCAGCGGTACTGGCTCTCCCAGGCGGGGGTGGACATGCCGGCGAAGATAGAGAACCCCGATGCCATCGACCACCCGGTGTTCGTGAAGTATCACGGGGCGAAGGGCGGCCGGGGGGCCTTCATCGCCAAGAACTACGACGATTTCTTGGAGCACATCGACAAGAGCCAGCCCTACACCATCCAGGAGTATGTCGTGGGAACCCGCTACTATGTCCACTTCTTCTACTCCCCTCTGGGGAAGGACGGGTACCGGCTGAGCAAGGGCACCCTGGAGGTCATGGGCGTCGATCGCCGGGATGAGTCCAACATCGACGAGATGTATAAGCTGGGGTCCCAGGAGGGCCTGAAGAAGCTCGGTGTCTACCCCACCTTCGTCGTGACGGGCAACGTCCCCGTGGTTCTGCGGGAGTCTCTCCTCCCCAAGGCCATGGAGATGGGGGAGAAGGTCGTAGAGGCCTCCCTGGAGTTGTTCGGGGGGATGCTCGGACCCTTCTGCCTCGAGACCATCGTGACGGACCAGCTGCAGTTCAAGGTGTTCGAGATCTCCAGCCGCATCGTCGCGGGGACGAACCTGTTCGTCGCGGGCAGCCCCTACTCGGAGCTGGTGGAGCCCGGGATGTCCATGGGGCGTCGCATCGCCCGCGAACTTCGCCGGGCCGAGGAGACCGGGGCCCTCCTCGAGGTCGTTTCCTAGCGGAGTAAGGCGGGAGTTCGCACCTCGTTTTTTCCAACGATTCTGAGGCCGATATGATTTTATCGGGCTGAGGCGAGGGCGGGGTTCGTGACCAGCCACGAACTTCTGGCCTCGGTGGTAATCGTCGTGGTGCTCATGACGGTGGCCATCGTAGGGGTCTTTCTCTGGCTGCGTCTCTTGCGATCGGGGTACTTCCATCGACGCCGCAAGGCCCGAGAGGACGAGGTCGTGGAGGTCGATCGGGCCTACAACGCGATGATCACCTCGGAGGCCATCTCACGGGAGATGCAGGAGAGTGGGTTCCAGAACCCGCAAGCCACGGCGCTGGTGCAGGAGGTCCGCCAGGCCTATCTCGAAGGAGACCCCGACCAGGCGGAGGCCCTTTCCACTCAGGCACGAACGATTTTCAGGGAAGCCTTGAGTGAGGAGATCCCAGAGAGCAAGCCCATCCTCGGCAAGGCGTTTCCGAAGCACTTCTTGGAGGCAAAGTTTCTTCTCGGTGTGATCGACGGGCGGGTCAAGCGGACCAAGAAGGACTCCAAGCGGGGGAAAAAGGCCCGGGACCTGCGGCAACAGGCGAGTGCCGCGTTCGAGGCGGAGGATTACACGGACGCCCTGGGCTACGCGGCCCAGTGTCGGAGACTCTTGGATGGGATGGCGCCGAAGGCGGCGAAGCCTCGGCCCAAGTGTCCCGATTGCGGCGCGCCAATCCTGAAGACGGACGGCTTCTGCGGGAAGTGTGGCACGAGCCTCAAGGATTCCTCGGGATGCCGCTCGTGTGGTGCCCCCCTCGCGGAAGGAGACCGCTTCTGTCGGAAGTGTGGGACGGCCGTCGAGGTTCCGGCCCCCACGCGTTAACCAGGGCCAGATGAGAGGGACACCTGCGCGCACTCGAGGCGAGAAACGTTATTAGCTCGCGGGGAAGATGTGTCCCCGTGGTGCCCATGAGTGAAGAGATTGAGGATATTATGCCCTCCGTCCTGAGCGAGCACCAGGTCTCTGCCGTCGTCACCCTGAAGGTCGATACGAAGGAGGCCGACCGGATTGCGGGGGAGATCGCCCAGTTCGAGCCCATCGAGGACCTGTTCCTCGTGACCGGGGACACCGACATCGTAGCAAAGGCGCGGTTCCGAGACTACAAGGAGTTGAAGGAGTTTCTCCTGAAATCCCTGGCTCCCATCTCGGGAATCAAGGATACCAAGACGCTAATAGTGGTCATGACTTACAAAGAGCGCGGAGTGGCCCAGTGAGTCCGGCCAGCGTACAAGATTTCGCGGTGGAGAGAGCGCGGTGGAGACGGAGGATAAGCTTAAGCAGATACTCGATCCCCTCGGCCAGCTGGCGGAGGACACCTCGGTCCCGCGCAACATCCGTCGGGGCGCGCTCAACGCACGGGAGCTTCTGCTGAAGAAAGAGGACGCCTTGGATGTCCGGGCTGCCAGTGCCATTTTCATTCTCGACGAGTTGGCGAACGACCCAAACATCCCCCTCCACGGTCGAACCCTAATCTGGAACTTGATTAGCCAGCTGGAAACGGTCAAGTGACGGCTCCCGCCACCGAACGTCGCGTTCTCCCCAGGCAATTGTGGATATCTGATCACCGCTTCTGAGGTGTCGATGGTGGAAGCCGTCGGGGCCATGGAGGGAAGGACGTGCGTCGTTACCGGGGCGAATTCGGGCATCGGGAAGGCCACGGCCGCCGGCCTGGCGAGGCAGGGCGCACACGTCGTGATGGTCTGCCGGGATGGCCCGCGGGGTGAGGCCGCTCAGGCGGAAATCCAGTCCTTGACAGGGAACCCATCCGTGGACCTGCTTCTCGCCGATCTCTCGTCCCAGGCGGCCATTCGAACCCTCGCCGCCGAGATCACCCGGAGCTTGGAGTCGCTTCACGTTCTCGTGAACAACGCGGGGGTCCTGGTGAGCCCGCGTCGGGAGACGGTGGACGGGTTGGAGTACACCTTTGCCGTCAACCACCTGGCCCCGTTTCTCCTCACGAATCTGCTTCTCGATCTCCTGGCGGCCTCGGCGCCCGCCCGCGTGGTCAACGTGACATCCGAGGCGCACGCGATGGGCCGCATTCGTTTCGATGACCTCCAAGCGCGCCGTCGATACCGAGCCCTGGGTGCGTACAACCAATCGAAGCTGGGAAACATCCTGTTCACCTACGAACTGGCCCGCCGGATTGAAGGCCGAGGCGTGACGGTGAACTGCGTCCATCCAGGCGGTGTCAACACGAACTTCGGGAACAACGCCAAGGGAGCCTTCGCCGCCATGTTTCGACTTCTCAAGCCTCTGATGCGAAGCCCCGAGAAGGGGGCCGAGACGGCGCTGTACGCCGCCATGGCCCCCGAGATGGAGGGCGTGACCGGAGAGTACTTGGTCGACCGGGAATCGAGGGCCTCCTCACGGCGCTCCTATGATGAGGGGCTCGCGAAGCAGCTCTGGGATGTAAGCGCGGAGTTGACGGGTCTCGACGGTGCACCGAAGCCTGCTTAATCCTTAGATAGCCTCGGGTCCTCCCGCTGGCGGCGCGGCCGTGGTCTAGCGGTCAGGACAGAGGCCCCCCAAGCCTCTAACTCGGGTTCGAATCCCGGCGGCCGCACTTGATTCGCAGGAGCGGTGATAGATCCACGATAGCCGCGCTCTCGAGGCTGACGTGGCCCAGTGAGACTTCAAGGCTTTCAAGGCGCGCAACCTCTTTATGTCCAAGCGCCACCTCGAAGGTCGTGAAGGCATGAGCGAGGGCCCAACATGGCAGCTGTTGGCATCAATGCTTTCAGCTATCACAGGAATACTGCTTGTTCCTGCAGCTTTCAGTCCGGACAATCCTGCGCCCCTGCTGGCTATCTTGGGGATGGCAGCGATCATGGTGGGCCTCT
Source organism: Thermoplasmata archaeon (assembly GCA_036478175.1). Lineage (GTDB taxonomy): Archaea > Thermoplasmatota > Thermoplasmata > RBG-16-68-12 > JAJISG01 > JAJISK01. The sequence continues at coordinate 2,253 of JAZGDV010000135.1, read as the reverse complement.
CCCTTCTCTTCCTTAAGCTTCACATAGACTTTCGAAGGGGCCAGAGAAGGGGCCGCTGACGGAGAGTTCCTCGGCATCCGAGGACTAGAAATGCCACTGGCAGCCACCTGCCACTTGGGGATGGGACGGGAGACTTCATGCGGCGGGCCACCGTCTTCGATACCAAGCGGTCGTTCAACAAGGACACAGCTACACGGAGATAGCGATTGTCCCTCCCTGACTAACCAAGCGTATTGCTTAGCCCCTTTCAGGATCGTTCTTGGATTCCAGTCGCTCGCGAACGAGGGAGGCTATGATGGAGACGAGTAGCATGCCAGCGATTACGCCCAAAGCGACCTCGATGGGGATTCTGTAGAAATCACCCACCAGCATCTTTACGCCCACGAAGAAGAGAATGGCGGCAAGGCCGTAGTGAAGATACCGAAACCTTCGGATCACCCCGGCCAGGGCAAAATATAGCGCCCTCAACCCCAGGATCGCAAAGACGTTCGAGGTGTAGATGATGAAAGGGTCCAGCGTGATGGCGAAAATGGCGGGAATCGAGTCAACCGCGAAAACGAGGTCCGTGGTCTCGACAACCAGGAGCACCACGAGCAACGGTGTGGCATAGAGAACCCCCGCTCTCCTTACCAGGAACTTGCCTTCGACATAATCGTCCGTAATCGGCATGACTCGACGGAAGAGCCTGAGTATGGGGTTTCTCTCAGGGTGTATCTCCTCTCCCTTCTTCACAGCCATTCTGATGCTCGTTGCGATCAGAATCACCCCAAAGATGTATATGATCGCGTGGAACCGCTCGATGAGAGCCACTCCAACGGCGATGAAGAGAAGCCGCATGACCAGCGCGCCAAGAATGCCCCAGAAGAGAACCTTGTGCTCGTAGATACGGGGCACTTTGAAGTAGGTGAAAATGAGAAGGAAGACGAAGATGTTGTCTACGCTGAGCGATTTCTCGATTAGATAACCGGCCAGGAATTCAAGGGCGGCCTCTGGACCCCGCCAGTAGAGGATTATCACATTGAAGATAAGGGCTAGGATGATCCAGAATGCAGTCCAGATGAGGGCTTCTTTGGTTCTGATGACGTGTGCTTTGCGATGAAAAACCCCCAGGTCCAGGGCCAGCATGGCAAGGACGAAAATACCGAAGGCAACCCAAACCAGTATATCCATCGGCATGAGAGGTTCTTTCCTGCGTCACAACGGCGTGTTCAGGGGACAATCGCTCGCCTGGGAAAGAGCGTGATGTGAGGCGAGTAGGATTCGCGCCGGCATTGACGTCGCATTGTGAAGGCAATATGTAGGTTTGTAGGTGGCCCGAGAACGGTATGCTGAGCGTTTGAACCACTCACTCCGCATGACTGATGACGACATTTATCGCCGGGAGCCCGAGTGAGGCGGAACGGCCCTCAGTCGCGCGGATGAAACTCGGTTCCGCCTGCTTTATAGCGGGGAGGGCTTTCGTAGCGCCCGCCGCCATGCAGGAACGGGCCTGGTACAGCCTCTCGGTCGACGAAGCCTGGGCGAGGGCCGAGTCCTCCCCTCAAGGGCTCTCCCAGGCGGAGGCCGAGAGTCGTCTGAAGCGGGACGGTCCCAACGAATTGCAGGAGGTAGAGGCCGTCTCCCCCCTCCTCCTCCTCGCCCAGCAGTTCGTCCACCCCTTGGTCATCATCCTGATCGTGGCTGCCGGCATCGCCGCCTATCTCCAAGAGATTCTGGACGCAGCGATCATCGCCTTGATCGTTGTCTTGAACGCTATCTTTGGCTTCGTCCAGGAGTATCGGGCAGAACGTGCCATGCAGGCCCTCAAGCAGCTCACGGCCCCAAAGGCGCACGTCCTCCGGGACGAAAATGAGGTCACCGTCCCGACCCGGGAACTCGTGGTGGGGGACGTGGTCCTCCTGAGTGCGGGGAGCAAGGTGCCCGCGGATATCCGCCTCTTCGAGGTGGCGAACCTCCTGGTCGACGAGGCGTCTCTAACCGGGGAGTCCGTCGCAGTCCACAAACGGTTGGCCCCCGTGCCCGAGGGCGTCCCCTTGGGGGATCGGACGAACCTCTCCTTCATGGGGACCGTAGCAAACGTGGGCCGCGGCCGGGGACTCGTGGTGGCCACGGGGATGGCCACGGAACTCGGTCGCATCGCGGGCATGGTCCAAGAGGAACCGGTGTCCCAGACCCCCCTCCAGCGCCAGCTTGCTCGCTTCGCCAAGCAGCTGGGGCTGGCAATCCTGGCCGTGGTTCTCTTCGTCTTCTTTG
>JAZGDV010000134.1:0-2501 GCA_036478175.1 Thermoplasmata archaeon | reverse complement strand
CTGCCGATGTTGGCGTCCACCCACTCCACCGTACTGTTCTCGTAGGCGTAGGCCCGCTTCGTCACCAGGTTGTACACGTTGTCCGACCAGTTCTGCAGGGTCGTGTACCGGACCTTCGCCCCCGGCTTGGCGATGACCTCCACCACGGCCGCATGGAGGGAGTTGGTCGTGTAAGTTGGGGCCGTGCACCCCTCGATGTAGTGGAATTGGCAGTCCTCGTCCCCGATGATGATGGTCCGCTCGAACTGGCCCATGTTCTCCGAGTTGATGCGGAAGTAGGCTTGCAGGGGCTGCTCCACCTTGACCCCCTTCGGGACGTAGACGAAGCTTCCGCCGCTCCAGACGGCGGTGTTCAGGGCGGCGAACTTGTTGTCCTCAGGCGGGATGAGGGTCGCGAAGTGTTCCTTGAACATCTCCGGGTACTCCTTCAGCGCCGCGTCCGTGCCCATGAAGACGACGCCTTGATCCTCGAGATGTTTCAGGGTCTTGTGATAAACCACCTCGGAGTCGTACTGGACCCCCACCCCGGCCAGGAACTTGCGCTCGGCCTCGGGGATCCCCAGCCGCTCGAAGGTCTTCCGGATCTTGTCCGGAACCTCATCCCAGGTTTTGCCCGTCTTCTCCGAGGGCTTGAGATAGTAGCGGATGTCGCCGAAGTCGATGTCGTCGAGGTCCCCGCCCCAATCGGGCATGGGCCGCTCCAGGAAGTGGTTGTACCCCCGGAGGCGCATCTTGAGCATCCACTCAGGCTCATCCTTGAGCCCGGAAATCTCCCGGACCACGTCCTCGCTGAGGCCTTTGCCGGTCTGATAGACATACTCGATGTCGTCACGGAATCCGTACTTGTACTCTCGACTCACCGTTTCCTGCTTGAGGGCCATGCTAATTCACTTCCACAGTCGCTTCTTCCTTTATCCACTTGTAGCCCAGCTCCTCCAGTTTCTGGGCCAGGTCACTGCCACCCGAGCGGGCGATCTTGCCGTCCACCATGACGTGAACAAAGTCGGGCTTCACGTAGTCGAGGAGTCGCTGGTAATGAGTGATCAGGAGGATGCCCACCTCGGGGCTCGCGTAGTGATTGATGGCCCCGGCCACGGTCTTCAACGCGTCAATGTCCAGGCCCGAGTCGCTCTCGTCGAGGATGGCGATCCGGGGGGCGAGGACGAGCATCTGGAGAACCTCTGCCTGTTTCTTCTCCCCGCCCGAGAAGCCGTTGTTCAGGTACCGGGCCCCGAAACTGGGGTCCAGTTTCAGGAGGCGCATCCGCTCATCCACGTAGGCGAAGAACTCGGGGATTTCCATCTCGTCCTCGGGGTGCATCCGCTTGTAGGCCGCGTTCAGGAAGCTCCCCATCTTGACCCCGGGGACCTCTTGGGGGGACTGGAACCCGAGGAAGAGGCCCAGGCGGGCCCGGTAGTGAGGCAGGAGTCCGAGGATGGACGTTCCGTCCAAGAGAACGTCGCCCTCGTAGACCTCGTATCGAATCTGGCCCATGAGAACGTGGGATAGGGTGGATTTTCCGCTGCCGTTGGGCCCCATCAGGGCGTGGATCTCGCCCGTCTTTACGGTGAGATCCAGGCCGTGAAGGATGGCCTTCCCATCGACTCCGGCGTGCAGATTCTTGATTTCGAGGACGGTCATGCCCAAAGACCTCTGAACGGTTTCCCTGACCCCGCCGGAACAATAACGCCGTTATTATATAAGCGTAACCAGCCCGGATCTCGCCGGCGATAACGGGTCCGCAGCTTTTTATCATTCCCGGCCCATATCACCCCGTATTGAACGCGGAAAACCTGGGCGGACGCCAGTGGTGCGAATACGCTGTGCCGGACTTTCTACCGGCGCTGCGTGCCGGAATCGCATACAACCTCGCCACCGAGCATAAATTGAGTCAGCGGGAAATCGCCGAGCGCATGGGACTCACGCAGGCGGCCGTCAGCCATTACATCACGAAACGGCGCGGACGCCGTCCCCGAAAACGGGGCCCCCGGCTGCGCAGGTACGGGGAGCGGCTGGCGGCTCGGATCGCCACCGGACTATCCGGCCCCAGGCTCACCGCGGCCATCTGCGGAGCCTGCACCTCCTATCGGAAGACGGAGGGAGTCGGCCCCTGCTCCTGCATCCTCGGCGGGGTCTCGAAACCCGACTTCCTTCTCGCCCTCGGGGAGCCAGGCGGGTTTCCCAAGCAACCTTGCGAGACCTTTGTCGTCGAACGACTGTTGCCGTTCGTCCGCTCCGAGATCGCCAGGCGACTCGTCCCTGAGCGGGGCCAGGTTCGCGTAGCCCCCCTCCTCGGCGTCAGTCAACCCGCCGTGAGCCAGTACATGAACGGGCGGCGCGGGGAGGATTCGACTCTCAAGAGCCACCCTGCCGTGCAGGAGCAGCTTGCCGGTTTGGAGCGGCGCCTCGTTGAAGGCGTCCCGGACTCGGACCGGAAGCAGGCCCTGTGCGACGCATGCGTCCAAATCCGCTCCCAGGTGCTCGAATCCGACAGCCTCCCC
>JAZGDV010000133.1:0-2323 GCA_036478175.1 Thermoplasmata archaeon | reverse complement strand
GGACGAAAGAGATCGAGAATGTGGAGTTCCCCTCCCGGTCGCAAGACACGATGGACTTCCTCTAGGCCGCGCCGGCGGTCGAGAAAGTCCCGAAAGGAGAAGATGCAGAACACCTTGTCCACGGTGCCCTCCCGCAACGGAATGGCCTCCGCGAGGCCGCTCAACGCCACGTACCGGGGATCGCGGAGGTGGTCACGAGAAAATCGGAGGATCGTGCGGGAAGGCTCCAGAAGATACACCCGATGGCACGGGAGGGTCTCCGCGAAGGAACCGGGTCCGGGACCGATCTCCAGGACCACATCCGCGGGGGAGGCCGTCCTTGAGGCCAACGACCGCCAGCGTCCCAATCTCCCGAAGGTCGTGGCTCGGTTCGCTCGTTCGTAGTAGGGCATGAACTCCTCGAGCGATTCGATGACCCCCTTCCACGTACCCGGGTCGAGGCCGGACGCGACCATGACCAACAGCCTACGCGTCCCGATGGAGGACGAGGTCGGCGATGCGCATGAGCTCGAGTTTCTGAGGCTCGGGCCCGAGCACACCGAGACTCTGTTTGGCATGAACCGCGTGCTCCGCTGCCCGTGCGCGGGCCTCGTCCACCGCCCCCGAAGCGGCGATGATGTCGATAGCGCGTAGAACCTCCTCTTCGGACTTCGGGCCTTCCCTAATGATGTCTTCCAGCTCCGTCCTCGCTGTGGCGTTTCCGTTGTTCAAGGCGTGCTGTAGGAGGAGGGTCACGTTCCCCTCACGAACGTCGCTGCCTATGGGCTTCCCCGTGACGGACTCGTCCCCTACGACATCTAAAATGTCGTCGATAATCTGGAACGCGATCCCGAGATGACGCCCGTACTCGCTCAGCGCGGCAATCTGCTCCGGGCTCCCCCCTCCGAGCATCGCCCCGACCCGCGTCCCAGCCGAAAAGAAACCGGCGGTCTTTCGCTGGACGATGACGAGGTAATCCTCTTCGCTCATGCTCAAATCCCGCGCCTTCGCCCGTTGCCGGATTTCCCCTTCCGCCAGCCGGACGCAGGCTTCGGCCGTAACGTCGACGATCTCCGGGTCGAACTTTGCACCGATGGCGAAGGCCTTCGTGAAGAGGAAATCCCCCGTAACCAAGGCACTCTGAAGCCCGTATTTCTTGAACGCCGCCGGCTGTCCCCGACGCATGATACCGCCGTCGTTGATGTCATCATGAAGGAGGGTCGCGCTGTGCACCAGTTCCAAGGCGGCCGCGATCCGCACGGCTCGGTCCACATCCTTCCCCCCAACCATGTAGTACGAGAGAATGGTCACGGCCGGTCGGACCCGCTTCCCGCCTGCTCCGATGACGTAGCCAGCGATCTCGGTAAGCAGGGATTCCCGGGAGTGGATACTCCGTTGGATGAGGTCCTCCACCAGGGAGAGTTCCTTAGAAATCGACAGGTCCCACGAGCCCATCGTCGTCTCAAATCGGGGAGCGTATATTAGGTTTCCCTATTGTCCCCTCGGCGGAATCCGAGCGCCTGGGCAGACCCGTCAGATGACCTCCACCTTGGCGGGTCGACCGACGGAGACGGCGCGGGTGATTTCAAAGGAATCTCCGTTCCAGACGAGGGCGAAGGAACCCATTTCGTGCTTCGTTGCCCGCATCTTCACGCAGCGGATGCGTCGTTGGACGTCGAGATCCGAGACGGGGTAGAGGGAGAGATGGATGATGCCGTCCGCCAGGAACGCCTCGTCCGAATCGCCCGATCCGCGGGAGCGCCCGACGGTCTCCGACAGGAGGAAGGTGGTGGCACCTAGGTCCTTCAACCACTCGAAGAGGTAGAAGAGGTCCGTGCGCCTCGCGTCGAAGTTGGCCAGAGTTTCGAGGACATTCAGGGAGTCGATGACCAGAAACTGGTAGGGGTCGGACTCCATCAGGTTCGTCAGATACGCCTTCAGCAAGGTGTTCCAGGAGCCCTCCGCCTTGATGAAGGAGCCGCGAGCCCGACGCGCGGCTTTTGTTCAACTGGGTCAATGCGCCCGACAGCCTCGCCGGCAAGCTCCGCACCGCCGGGCCACCTCAACTACTTCAACACGGTGACCGTGCAGGAGCTGTGTCGGCGCGAAGGTCTGGAAGTGCTGGATCTGTACGGCGGGTTTCCGGTCGATCTCTTCCTGCTGCACCCTGCGTCGAACTACGTGCGCGACGCGAGCCAGGGAAAAGCCGCGCATCTCGCGCGCGTTGCCGCTGAACTGTCGATTGCGGAACACGGGATGGAAGCATTCCACCGTTATTTTCAAGGCCTTGCCGGCTGCGGTATGGGGCGGACAATCACGGTTATCGCCGGACTTGGCCGGGTGG
>JAZGDV010000132.1:0-7326 GCA_036478175.1 Thermoplasmata archaeon | reverse complement strand
TCCCGCGGGGTTCATCATCGATTCGGGAGCCCGGGTGTACCACGCCGGCGACACGGGGGTCTTTGGCGACATGGCCCTCATCGGCGAGCTCTATCAGCCCGAGTTGGCGCTCCTCCCGATTGGCGATTTTTATACGATGGGCCTCCTGGAGGCCACCAAGGCAGCGGAACTTCTCGCGGTCCATCGGGTTATCCCCATGCACTACAACACCTTCCCCGCGATCGAGCAAGACCCGCAGGCTTTCCGTGCGTCTGTATCCGAGAAGACTCGCAGTGAGGTCGTCGTCTTGGCGCCTGGCGAGACGCACGGGCTGATATCGCAAAGCTAAAGTCCGACTCATGGCTTGAACGTAACAGCCATGGCGGCAGAAATTGCCCGGGTTATCTCAGAGGCGGCCTACCAAGCCTACGAGAAGAAGCTCGTACGGGAGGTCCTCGAAGGCCCCGTGCCCCACCACCTCGCCATCATCATGGATGGGAACCGCCGGTTCGCGGAGGAGGTGGGCCTGAGTTCCGCGGACGGCCACGATCGGGGACGGCAGAAACTGGAGGAGGTCTTGGAGTGGTGCATGGACCTGGATATCCGCATCCTGACGGTCTATGCCTTTTCTACGGAGAACCTGAACCGGGACGATGGGGAACTCGATGACCTGATGAGCCTCTTCGCGGAGAATTTCCGTCGGGCCGGAGACGACAAGCGGGTCCACGAGAATCGGATACGCATCCGCGTTCTCGGCCAGACCGAACGCCTTCCGTCGGCGGTCCAGGACGCGATCCGATACGTGGAGGAGCGAACGGCCGACTACGATTCCTATCTGTTCAATCTCGCCGTCGCCTACGGCGGGCGTGAGGAGATCCTCGACGCGATACGAGGCCTGGTGGAGGACGCCGTGGAAGGGCGTCTCTCCCTTGACGACATCGACGAGGATGTGTTCGCCAAAAGGCTTTACACGGGGGACCTCCCCGACCCCGATCTGATCCTGCGCACCTCGGGGGAGACACGCATGAGCAACTTCCTATTGTGGCAGCTCGCGTACAGCGAACTGTACTTTGTCGACGTCTTCTGGCCCGGCTTTCGGAAAATCGATTTCCTCCGGGCGATCCGTTCCTACCAGATGCGCCGACGTCGGTTCGGGCGCTAGGTGCGGCCTCGGTACCGTCGCACCTCGGCCCCACAGACAGGACATGCTTTCGAGGCCTGAGGCCAGTATCGCCCGCAGCCCCGACAGCGAAAGGACCAATCCACCCGTTTGCGAATCCCGGGAAGCAGGGCGGGCTGGTACCGGAGGCCCAATCGCGCGGCCACGTTCTGGATGGCGTAGTCGTCGGTCACGATCGCGGCTTCCAGCTGGAGGGCCAGCGCGAGGACCTCCTGATCCGTCTGCGAGAGGCTGGCGTTGTCCCCTGTTTCGAGGGACGCTTGGGAGACAACCCGAAGGTCCCGGTTTCGTGGCTCAAAGACTCGGCTTTTCGTCTCCAGCATCGCTTCCAGACGTGGGTCCAGGCCGCCTTTTCGCGCTTCTTGGAGGACGGCGGAGGGAACGTACACCTCCCCTGCGAAGTCCATGCCGGAGAGAATCGCGGAGGTATCGAGAACGAGCTTCACTGGGCACCCCGGCGAGATCTACGCGGCCAACCGCTCTGTGATCTCCAATCGGTCGTAAATCTCCTCCACGGCCCGTCGCGCGTCGGATTCTTCGCCCCCCTTGACCAGGATGCGGCCAGTCTTATAGAGGGTCCTCTCGGGCCTGTCGTGGATCAGGAGCAGGACCCCGCAGTCCGTGATGTGATAGCCCTTCTCGGCCAAGGCGTCTCGAGCTTCCGCTAGGTCCAGGACGAGGTGTTTCCTGAGGGTGGCCACATAGGCCGCGGCGGTTCGACATGGGCGCATCATGAAATAGCTCATGCAGAGCGACCATCAATCGCCGGGCGTCTATTTAGCTTGCGCCGCGGGAGTCGCGGCGAGGGTCGCCTCCTTCAGTGTCGCCAGCGAGGCATCGAGGAGCGTGTCGTAAGGGAGCCTCGTCTCTTCGGCCTCCACGACCTCCAGCTTGGCCCGGGTCGTAGGGTGGGCGGGGCCTAGGACGTCACAGACCTCGGGACCCACCGAGATGGGGTACGTGCCGATCGCCTCGGCTTCGCGCACGATGTCCACCTTGTCCCAGCCGATGAGGGGTCGGTATACCGGGAGATCCACGGCGGCCTCGATGGCCCGAAGGTTCCAAAGCGTCTGGCTGGACACCTGGCCGAGGCTTTCTCCCGTGATGAGGAACTTCGCGGCCTGACGGTGCGCCAGCGCTTCGGCCACCCGGAACATCAGCCGTTTGGACAGGACGAAGTAGTAGCGCTGACGGGCCTTCCGGGCGATTTCGGCTAACGCATCCCCGAGGTGGACGACGTAGAAGGCGGAGAACCCGAGTGCTTCGGCAATCCTCCGAGACTTCTCCTCAGGGGCGCTGTCGGTGAAAGGCTCGAGCGAGCAGTGCAGCGCGAGAACGTCCGTGCCCTCCCTCGCCATGAGATGACCGGCAACGGGACTGTCAATCCCGCCGCTTAGGAGGAGCGTTCCCTTCGCCACCGGAATCACCCCATTGAGCGCGAGGGGGGCATATAACGGTTGGTGGGTCGCCTACCGCCCCACGTACCGGCGGTAGAGAGCCTGCGCGACCCGCGGGGACCGGGCCCCTCGGACAATCGCACGACCGTCCGGAAAGATGGAGAGATCGTATGGCGGAACTTCGAGGGAGACCAGGTACGGGGTGAGATGGACCCGGCCTAAGGGGGCGAGCCGGGCAGCTAGATCGGCGAGTGGAATCGTCCTTCTCCGTCCGGGGTCAAGCGAAACGGCGTTGCCCCCGCAGAGTTGGACGACGGTGGGCCCCTCTGGCCTGACGAGGAACTCCTCCGCTCGCTGCTGGCACGCGAGGCAACCCGCACGAGGAGAAACCTCCAGCCGCTCAACCTCCGACACCCCCGCTTGCACCAGGTAGAGTCCTGGATGGAGGATTCCGCATTCCAGGAAGTGGAGGGCATGCGAGGCGAGCAGCTGCCCGACTCGAGGGGCGACTCTCGCGGAGCCCGTGGCGCAAGGCTCGACCCCACCCATGTCGGAAGCGGGCGGCAGGAGACACCGGAAGCAAGGTGTTTTCGGGGGCGAAAGGGGACTCACCATCCCTAGGGCGTCACTGGCCGCGCCATACAGGAACGGGATCCCCTGCTGTATGCACGCCTCGTTGAGGACGTACCGCGTGGTCAGGTTGTCCGTCCCGTCGACGACGATGTCCGTGTTCTCGACGAGCTCGCTGACCGTTCCCGCATGAAGGTCTTTCACCCGGGCCTCGACTCGAACCTCGGGGTTCACGGCCCGAAGTCGCGCCTCTGCCGCGGTCGCCTTAGGGATTCCGATGTTCGCCATCTCATACAGCGAGGGCCGCTCCAGGTTCCGCCGCTCCACAAGGTCCCTGTCGACAAGCCTCAGGCAGCCCACGCCCCCCATCGTCAACTGCTCCGCGGCGATGGCTCCGACGGCGCCAAGCCCCACGACTGTGACGTGCGCCCCCGGTAGGCCGACGGCTTCCCCCATCCCAGGTTCCGTCCGGTGGATCCCTCCCTCGACCGGCACCGGCCCCTGATTCATCCCCCCTTCTCCGGATTCGGGCCATTCCACCACGGGATGCGCTCCCTGACGCGGCGCTCGTCGTGCCGCCGAAGGGTGGTCCTCCTTATAGGCTCCCCCGCGTCCGGCCCCCCCCTTTATTGCGGAAAGAAGGCTACGGTGCCTCCTATGAGCGGCCGGGAACCCATTCCCCTGGCGCAGATCCAGGCCGCGCAAGAGCGTATCGCCGAGACCGCCGTCCGGACGCCGCTGATTCCTCTCAACTTGGAGGACCCTCCCGCTGAGATCTACCTGAAACTGGAGAACCTCCAGCCTGTCGGCTCCTTCAAGATGCGTGGTGCGGGGAACGCGGTGCTGAAGGCGAAGGCCGAGGGGCTCACAGAGCGCGTGTGGACCGTAAGCGCGGGGAATATGGCGCAGGGCCTCGCGTGGTATGCGCGCCACGTGGGCTTGCCCTGTAGCGTCCTCGTTCCCGAGGGGGCCCCCGCGACCAAACTCGGCGCTCTGGAGCGGATGGGGGCCGACATCGTCCGCGCCTCCTTGGAGGAAACGTTCCGGGTCGCCCAATCAGGGCGGTACGCCGGCATCCAAGGTCATTTCATCCATCCCTTCGCAGATCAGGATGTGATGGCGGGAAATGGCACCATCGGCCTCGAGATCCTGGAGGACCTTCCCCGAGTGGACGCCGTGGTGATTCCGTACGGCGGAGGAGGACTCAGCGCCGGGATTGCCTCCGCCCTCTCGGCTCTGGATCCGAGGGTGAGGTCCTTCGCCTCGGAGGTGGAAACGGCGGCTCCCTTGGCCGCGTCCCTGGCTGCCGGCGCTCCCCAACAGGTCATCCGGGAACCGAGCTTCGTCGATGGCATCGGGCACCCCCTCCTCTATCCCGACATGTGGCCCCTCGCGCGCAAGTTGTTGACGGCCGCGTTCGTGATCCCCTTGCAGGAAGTTGTTCAGACCATTCGTTTCCTACTGGAACGACATCGAATCGTCGTCGAAGGAGCGGGGGCCACGTCCGTCGCGGCGGCGCTGACGGGAGGGGTCGAGGGTGAGAGAATCGTCTGCGTGGTCTCGGGAGGCAACCTGGACTCATCCCTCCTTGAGACCATCCTCCGAGGGAAGATCCCGTAGGGCTCCCCCGCGAACGCCGGGGCGGGAACGGGTCATGGCGGAATGGCGCCCCAGCGACATGTCGAGGGACGACACGGAATCAGTTGTACATCGACAGGTCGTCTCGGGTGGGGAACTCCTCAGGCCCCTCCTCGTCCCCCATGTCCTCGAACACGACGCCGAACAGGGCGCCGACCATCTCCCGAAGCTGGGCGATTTCTTCCCGTAGCCGCTTGACCTCCGCCGTAAGCTCGTCCCTGCTCTCCTCCATGCGGCTTCCCCCTGCGATTTCGACCTATGCGAGGCCTTGCCTTAACCCTTTCTCCAGCCTGCAACGGAGTCGTATACGGTGGACACTTTGCGGGGCTCGGTCCGCTCGCAGGACTCGCAGTAGAGCTGCCGACCCTGCTTCACCATGGGCCGACGATCGCGTGTACAGAGGCCCCGAACGACCCCCAGGGGTGGCTCGTTGGTGGTCAGCTGGAGCGAAGGCTTGACTTGGACCACCCGAGCCCGGACTAGATCTGCAATCCGCATCTCTCGCTTCACATCCTCCGTGTACTGGTCGGAGATCTTGGAGATGTGGATGGTGCCCTCCGTCGCTCCGGTCACGGCCCGCTCGTTCCCTTCCACGGCCTCGACTTCGACGATGACCATGCTCGGGCGGCTGTCCTTCACGGAGGCGAGCACGATGTCCCCGACCTTGAGCTCCAAGGGCGGGTTGAACCCCCGCACCCGCGCGACGCGCTCTTGCGGATCGAGACTCAGCTCTCCCAGCTGGGAGGCGTAGATGTCTCCCTCGAGCTCGTACGTTCCCTCGCCCGGGATGTATTCTTCAACCACAGCAACCTGTTGACCTGGAAATACGACTTTCGCCTTCATGCGTCCCCCTTCACTATCCGATAGTGGGCGACCTCAACCTCGCTCACGGGTTTTCGATGGTAGGGCTGGAGATGGGGCAGCGGGAACTTATACGTTCTCCGGTCTTCCACGACGGCTCCTAGGCGGGTCACCTCCCTTTCGATGAATCCCTCCGTCGTGGCGTTATGGAAGGTGTACACGACATCGGCCGCCTGGAGGGCCGCCGCAAGGAAGGGCCGGTCGGCGTGCTTTCGTTGGCCGCCGAAGGGAGGGTTCATGAACACCGTATCCACCGTCTCGGCGAAGTCCCGGACGTCGCCCTGGGCGAACGCGACCTCCAAGCCGTGCCGGTCCGCGTTGGTGCGCGCGACCGCCAGGGCCTCCTCGTCTAGATCCCAGGCCACGATCCGGGAGGCATCGAGATAGGCCGCCCCAATGGCCAGGACGCCGTTCCCGCATCCCAGATCCGCCACCCGCCGCTGCCAGACGTCACGGTGGCCATAAGCTCGAAAGAGGACCTCCGCGGCGATGTCGGCCGGGACGGGATACTGCTCGAGGTCGTCTTTGGGACTCGGGAGCGGATCGAGATTCTGGAGAAAGATGGCTAAGTCCTTCCGTTTGATGGTCGGGCAGGCCACGGGTTCCATGAGGACGGAACCACGACGCCCGGAGGATTCAATCTTTTCGCCTGAGCTGACGGCCGACCTCCTCGGCCTGCTGAATCGCGTCCCGGAGGGGAATCCCGAGGGACTCCGCCGCCTCTCGCACGTCCTCATACTCGGGCTTGACGTTCAGCACCTCCCCGTGCGCGCCCCGCGCGACCTTAAACCGGATTTTCGCCCCCTCGAGCGCCGGGACTTCAAGCGTCTTCATCTCCCGCTCGAGGACGATCCGACGCTGGGTGTAGTTCACCCGAACCCCCAACGTCCCCGTCTCTCGTTGGATCAGGCCGACGATCCGGTCTTCCATCCCAGGTGGAGTGAAGACCTGGAGGAGGTGTCCCGGACGGTTCTTCTTCGTCACCGTGGGCACCAGGTGAAAGTCCAGTACCCCCGCTTCCGTCAGGCGCTGGGCGAGGTGCCCCAGAACCTCCCCTGTCACGTCGTCAAGATTGGTCTCCAAGACCGAGATGACCTCCTCCCCTGGCGGCCCGGTCTTACCCAGCATGGCCCGCAGGACGTTCGGGAGGCCTGCGACCTCTCGGCCCCCCGCCCCGTAGCCGATGGCCTCGGCCCGCATGGTAAAGGTCGGATCGAAACTGTCCACCAGCGCGGCCAACAGGGCCACCCCCGTCGGCGTCGCGAATTCGCCGTCCACGGGCGTCATGTGAAAGGGGATTGCGTAGGCGGTCAGGATCTCGGCCGTCACGGGGGGAGGGACCGGCAGGCGCCCGTGTCGGGACTCCACTGTCCCTCTTCCGACCGCAACGGGGGTTGAGACGATCTGGGTCCTTCCGTCCAAGAGGTCCAGGTCGTCGAGCAGGGTCACGGTTCCCAGGAGGTCCAGAAGGGTATCCAGCGATCCCAACTCATGGAAGATCGTGGTGTCGGGGTCCCTCCCGTGGACCTTGCCCTCGCTCTGCACGAGGATGGCGCCCGTCCGCAGCGCGACCTCCCGAGCCTGGTCGGTCAGGGTGAGGCCCGAACTCGTCTCCTTGAGGAGGGCAAGGAACTCGGAACCTGACCTCTCGCCTTCCGTCGTAGGCAGGGACCAATCTGCCCACTGGGCACGCAGTCCCGC
>JAZGDV010000131.1:0-3403 GCA_036478175.1 Thermoplasmata archaeon | reverse complement strand
GGTCCCTTGTCGTCCCGCCACCGCCCCGTGAAACGGGGGAACCGGATGGCCAAGCCGGCGTCCGGACGGATGGCCCCGAAGCCCGCGGTGTGCATCGGACTGAGGGTGATCTCGGCCCCCAGCACCTCGAGCACCACGGCGGGTTCAAACCAGTCGTCCGCCTCCATCTGCGAGTCAACGCGAGGGTCCCTCTGGTCCTGGTGCAGGTCCTGGAGTCGCTTCGGCAGGGCGAAGAGGGTTGCGTCGTCGAACCCGCTCCCGAGTTTGCAGACGGTCTTGAAGGCGTCCTCCTCCGGGTCGTACGCCGCCATCAGCAGGGCCCCGTAGGTGCCGGCGCGCCGCCCGCGGCCGGCGAAGCTCCCCACGATCACCAGGTCCACGGTGTCGGCGAGATCCGCCCCGTAGTCCCGTTTGTACTTGATCCACTGCCACCCCCGCGACCCCGCCTCATAGGGCGAATCCAGGTCCTTGGCAATCAGCCCCTCGCCCCCCTGCTCGATCACCTTCTCGAAGAACCGCCTCGCTTCCTCCAGGTCGTCCGTGACGATCTGCTCGGCAAGTCGCACCCTCTCCGTCTCCCGGAGGGCCCGCCCCAGGGCGGCCCGCCGATCGGTATACGGTCGTTCCAAGAGGTCCTCCCCATCCAGAGCCAGGCAGTCGAAGGCCATGAGGGCCACCGGGATCCGCTGGATGGCCTCCTGGACCCCGTACTTTCGGCGCCGATGCGACACCTCTTGGAAGGGGAGGAAGGCCCCTGTGTTCAGGTCGATGGGTACGGCTTCCCCGTCCAGGATGGCGCTTTCGGCACGAAAGGCGTCCCGTAAGCCCTCTACGACATCCGGAAACTGGGGGGTGAGGACGTCAAAGCGTCGGGAGTACAGGACGACCTCGTCCGGGTCAATGTGCGCCTGAATGCGAAGCCCGTCGTACTTGAACTCGAGGGCGCTGCGGCCGAGCTTCTCCACGACCTGCTCTAGACTCGGCAGCCGCTCCGCGAGCATGGAACGGACGGGAACCCCGACGCGGAGATGGATGTCCTGGAACCCGGACAGCCCGGACTCCGCCAGGATCTCCGCCACGCCTCCCAGGTCCGAGGACACGTTGTAGGCCCTCTCGACCGCCGGTTTGTCCTCCTTCGTTGCGAAGGCGCGCGCCAGGGCTTCGACGATGGTCATATCCGCGACCCCCAGTCGCATCTTGCCGACGACCACCCGCAGGATGTAGCGGGCCTCCACGGGCGTGGCGTCGTTGAGGAGGTCGGCCAGAAGCCGGATCTTTTCCTCCTGAGACCCGGTGCCGGCGGCCTCGGCGATGCCCAGGAGGTTGCCGTGGACCTTCTCCACGGTCAACGGCGCGGAGGTCAGCTTCCGCTGCCTCCTGGCCTCCAAGGCCCGCTCCGCCACCGTTCCCATGTCCCCCAGCTCCTTCCACCGGGTCTCCACGTCGGCCCGGGGGCGACCGGTGGCGAGGGCGAGGGCCCGGATGACCATCTTCTCCGCCAACCCCATCTTCACGTTCCGAAATCCGGGGACCAGGTCCCCCTGCGTGAGGTAGACTACGCGACGGATCACGGCCGGTGGGACCCGGCGGAGGAGGTCGGTGAGGGCGTCGATCATCTCCAGGCGCTTGGTGGTGGCCTCCAGCCGCTCGTAGACCTCCACGAGGTCGGCGAACCTCATGCCGTTTCCTTGCTGAGGGCCGCGACACGGTCGACGATGGCCTCACTCGCGCCCAGGTAGTTACGGGGGTCCAGGGCCTTCTCTATCCCCTTCTCCCCGAGCATGGAGACGACGGACCCATCCTCCAGGAGGACCTCTCGGAACGGGCGGGCCTCGGCCTTGGCCGCTTGGGACAGGCGACGGGTGAGCTCGTGGGCCTGCTGACGATCCATGCCCTTGCGGGCGAGGGCCATCATGACCGCCTCGGCCATGAGGAGGCCGCCCGTGGCGCGGATGTTCTCTTCCATCCGCTCCGGTCGCACCCGGAGGGTCTCGAAGACGTCCGCCGACTTGTGGAGGATGTCGTCCACCAACACCGTCACGTGGGGAAAGATGAACCGTTCCGACGCGGAGTTCGAGAGGTCCCGTTCGTGCCAGAGGATCACGTTCTCGTAGGCGGGTCCCACGAACCCGCGGATGATCCGGGCCAGGCCGCTGACGTTCTCCGAGGTGATGGGGTTCTCCTTCTGCCCCATGGTGGAGCTGCCCACCTGCTTCTCCCCGAAGGCCTCCGCCACCTCCCCGATCTCCGTCCGCTGCAGGTTGCGGACCTCCGTGGCGAAGCGCTCGAGGGACGCCGCGATGCCCGCGAGGACGGCCACGTACTCCGCGTACCGGTCGCGACCGACGATCTGGGTCGAAGCTTCCTCCGCGGTCAATCCGAGCATCGTCATGACCAGGTCCTGCAGCTCGATCGCCGCCTCCCCGAATCCAGCCCCGGTGCCCACCGCTCCCGACATCTTCCCTACGAGCAGCCTGGGGGTCGCCTCCCGAAGCCGCGCCAGGTGGCGGTGCACCTCCAGGGCGAAGACCGCCATCTTCATGCCGAAGGTGATGGGAACCGCGGCCTGGCCGTGGGTTCGACCCACCATGACGGTCCCCTTGTGCTCTTGCGCGAGGTTCACGAGGGCCTGTTGGAGTCGCAACAACCCCGCCTCGATGAGGGGGATGGCGTCTTTGAATTGCAGGGCGGCCGCCGTGTCGGTGATGTCGGCGCTCGTGGCCCCCAGGTGCACGTAGCGGCCGTAGTCGCCGCTGGCCTCGCTCAGGGCGAGGACGAGCGCCATGACGTCGTGTCTGATCTCCGCCTCGAGTTCCGCGACACGCTCGGCTTTGACGAGACCCCCCTCGACCGTCGAGGCGATCGCCCGGGCGGCATCTCGCGGGATGTTCCCGAGGGTCATGTGAGCCTCGGCCAGGGCGACCTCGACCTCGAGCAACCGCTGGAGCCGCCTCTCTTCGGAAAAGATGACCTTCATCTCGGGTCGGCCGTAACGGAAGTCGAGGGGGCAGAGCACACCGTCACCGTTCGGCGGATGTACCGGCCTCGATTAAGGCTTTCCGGCTTCCCGTCGGAGGCCCCGGGACGCCCCGACGAAGGCGCCCATCTGGCCACGGATCGGGCCTTCAGGGGCCCCCTCACCCGGATGCGGAAACCACAGCAGTCGTCCCCTTCGACCTCGTACCGATCCTTCCGAACCTCGAGCTAGAGCCCATTAGTCGCCCGTGACCCCCACGTAGTTCCCCTCCCGCGCCGCGCAGAACTCCCTGATGGGAACGATATCGGGTCGACGGATCTCGAAGCCGTCGCAAGAGGGCACCGCCACGACCGGCCGAAGTTGAAGGCGTGGTCGTGGACGAGGGGGGTCCAAGCCGGTCCGAGGATACTACCTCGCCAAGGAGTG
>JAZGDV010000130.1:0-5308 GCA_036478175.1 Thermoplasmata archaeon | reverse complement strand
GCTCCACCGCGAGGACCTGGCGGAGGACCTTCAATGGGCCTGGGACTGCATTCGGGCCCAAGGGGAAGAGGTCACCTGCCTCGGCGAACTCAACCACGGGGATCCCTGGGACCGAGCGACCCTGTTCCTTTCTGTTCTGTTCCTAGCCGACATGGGATGGCTCGAGGTGTGGCAGAAGGAACTGCCCCATGGCGAGATCTACCTCCGTCCCCTTCATGAAGACGAAACCATCACCCCGAAGACCCTCCCGGCAGCGGAGGTGGCCTGATGCGAAAACGGGGGCTCCTGGAGGCCATCCTCTTCTTGACCTCCCGAGCCTTGACCGAGCGGCAACTGGCCGAGGTCACGGGGATGAGCCTCCCCACCGTGAGGCGAACGCTCACGCTCCTCGCCCAGGAATACAACGATCGGAACAGCGCCATCGCGGTGGCCCGTCACGGCCGCCGATGGATCCTCCAGGTCCGCGAACCATACCGCCGGGAAACCTCCGGCATGGCTCCCGCGACTCTGCCCTCCGGCGTCCTCAAGACTGCCGCCCTCATCGCCTATCACCAACCCGTAAAGCAGAGCCACTTGGCCAGTCTGGTGGGGTACCGGGCGTACGACCACGTGCGGCGGCTCCGCGAGCGGGGGCTCGTCGCGGCCCGACCTCAGGGCCGCACCCTTCTGTTGTCCACGACGGGGAGATTTCCCGAATTCTTCGGCCTCGACGTGCGGGGCCGAGAAGATCTCCGCCGTCTCATGGCGTCGCGGGTCGGGGAAAGAGGCAGGGCCAGGGACCTGGCCATCTGATAACGACAGCCTAACGTATTTATAGCGTTCTTCGCGAGGGATTGGAAGCCAGGGGGACTTGGCAAACCATACCGAGGCGGACACCCGTTGAGTGGCTACCTTCGACACATCGAGCTCTCGCGACAGCTCGAGGAGAAGGCCAAAGAGGCCTCGCAGAATCGAAAGCTCGCCGACGAGCGAATCCAGCAGCTGGAAGGCCTCATCGGCGACGCGAAGAAGGTCGACTGCCAAGTTGCGGAGTCGGAGGACCTTCTCGGCCAGGCGAACGGCGCCATGGCGGCCAAGGACTACAGGCTCGCACTCCAGAAGACCCAGGAGGGGGAGGACAAGGCCAAGGCGGCCTTCATCCAGGAGGCCAACTCGATCCTCGAGGCGTCGGAGGCGTTCGTTGCCCTCCTGCAACGGGCCGAGGTCGACTCCACCGAATTCGAGGCGCTCCTGGGAAGCGCCCGAGAGGCCCTCGATAAGGGGAGCTTCCGAGAGGGCGTAGAAACCGCCCGACGCAGTTGGACGAAGCTCGAGAAGACCTTGAACGAGCATCTTTCCGCCTCCTTCTCCTCCGTTCAGACCCGAGTCCTCGCCGCGAAGGCCATGGAGAAGGATACGACGATGGCGGAGGATCTCCTTTCCCGCGCTCGGTCTTCTCTGGAAGAATCGGAGTACGAGGACGCCCTCACCCACACCGAAGAGGCCCTCGATATCCTCGGTCGTGAATTGGGCTATGAGCTCGAGACCGAGGAAAAGGTCGTCCGGGAGCTTATCGAGGCCGGCCGCGCGCTGAAGGCAGACATTGCGAAGGCGGACGGATACCTCAAGAAATTCAAAACCGAGTTGGAGGGCGGAGACTACCTGAAGTCGTTCAATTACCTGAAGCAGGCCCGCGTCGAAGCGGAGCGCCAGCTGCAGAGGGGCTTCGAATCCGGCAATGCGAACCTCCAAGAGCCGCTTGAGGAGGCCAAGAAGCTGGGGATCGACGTCACCCTGGCCGAATCCCTGGGCGAGGAGGCCTTGGAGGCCGCGAAGGCGGAGGACTACAATCGAGCCTCCGAACTGCTTCGGGAGGCTATCCAAGGACTCGAGAATGCCAAGTTCAAGCTGGTCCTCGAGACGATCTCCAACTCGAGGCCGAAGTTCCTCCGGGCCAAGGAGATGAACGTCAACATTGAAGCGACCATGGCGATCTTCAATAAGGCCCGAGAGAAGTTGCAGGAGGGCAAGCACACCGACGCCCTCTACTACGCGGATAAGGGGAATGCGGAACTGGACAGGCTCGTGGGCCAGCTCGACGAAGCCACCGAGCGAGCCCGACAGCTCGATGGTGAAATCGCCTCCTTCGCGGATCAAGGTCTCGAACTGACCTCGGTGCGGGGGCTCCTAACGGATGCGGAGGACAAGCTCGCCTCCGGCGATATGAAGGGCTGGGATGCGCAAGTCAAGAAGGTCGAGAAGGGACTCGAGAAGGCCCGAACCGACCGGTGCACAGAAATACTGGACGAGGTCCAGTTTACTGTTACGCTGGCAGAGAACATTGACCTCGACCTCGACGAGGCCGACGCGGGGATTCAAGAGTGCACCCAGCTCCTTAAATCGAAGGAGGTGAGCAGGGCCCTCACCGAGGCGACCAGACTTCAGCAGAAAACGGAGGCCCGTCTCACCTCCCACTTCCATGCCAAGGTCCAAACCTTGAGGGACACCCTGCCGCCCACCCCGGCCGCCCGAGACGTGTCCGAGCTTCTCCTGAAGGTGGAAACGGCCCTCGACGTGCGCGACTTCAGCACCGCGGCCCGCTTGACGGAGGACGCAGAGGAAAAGGCCGACGACCTCTCCGAATCCTTCGGCATCCTGGTGGTCGAAGGACTCCAGGCCGCGCAGGACCTCGCTACGGAACACGACCTGAAGATCGAGGGGCTCCGCGAAACCCACCTCTCGGCGAAGGAGGCCCTGGAGAAGGGGGAGCTCCCCAAGCTCTTCCGGCAGGTCGAGAGCCTCCGTAACGTCCTGATTCATCTCACCCAGCGTGCCTTTGACCAGGTGAAGGCGCGGGTCATCGAAGCCCGAAATGCAGGCATCGACATCGCGGAGGAGAAGGAGCTTCTGAAGGCCGCCAAGACGGCCATCACGGGCGGCGACATTCCGCAGGGTCTCATCGACCTCCGCGACTGCGACACCTCGGCCAAAGCCCACCTGGACGCTTTTCAGAAGGTGCGCGACACCATGGGGGCCGCCGCGGTCCTCGTGGCGGAGGGCAAGAAGAAGGACATCAACATGGCCCGGACCGTGGAACTGCTGCTCCAAGGTAAGACGGCCTTCGAGGAAGGGGAGATCGAGCGGGCCTTGGAGTTCGCCCGAGACGCTCGGTCGGAGGCGGAGAAGGCCATCAGTGTTCTCAACGTCAACGATCGGCTGGATGCGGCCAAGGCGAGCCTGGCCCTCGCGAGGAGCCTCGGGGTCGACGTTGAGCCTTGGGTCAGCCTGCTGGCCCGGTCCAAGCGGGCCCTCGACCACGGCGACTTCCGGGAGGCCGTGGAGCTCGCCATGGAGGTGGAGGCCTCGACCCAGGCCGGCATGCTGAACAGCGTGAACAGTCGCGTCGCCCGATCCGAGAGCATGCTGGAGAAAGTCCAGGTCCCCGCCCCGGAGATCGGTGAACTCCAGGCGGCCGTGAAGGAGATCAAGGACTTGTTGGAGCAACGGAAGCTCAAGGAGGCCGCCGAGCGCTCACAGGAAGTCCTGATTCAGTCGGAAACCCTGGCCGAGACTTACGAGGAAATCCTGCGGGACCGAAGGGAGGCGGAGACGCTCATCGCAGACCTGCAGGCCTTAAGCATCAAGGTCGGCGGTTCAGAGAAAATGCTGAACAAAGCCGCGAAAGCCATGAACGACGGGCGTCTCTCCGTCGCCAGACAACTCGCGGGCGAGGCCCTCGGCCAGCTGGCACGAGACCGCAAGGACAGCATCGAGCGAATGATTAGGGGATTCGAGGGCTCAGCCGCTAAGGCGAAAAAGCAGGGAGTCGCAACCGCAGAAGCGGAGGCCCTCCTGGTGCGGGCCCGGAAGGAGATGGGCGAGGGCCAGTATCAGCATTCCCTCGCCACCGCGATGCAGAGCGAGGAGCTCCTGGAGAAGATGGGGCTTCAGCGGGAGATTGCTCAGAACTCCCTCGAGACGGCTCGGGTGCGGATCCACGCCCTACCCACGGAGGTGGATCTCCTGCAGCGGCTCCTCAAGAAGGCGGAGAATGCCTTCGAGGCGGGCGACTACGTGAAGTCCCTCGAGGTGGCAATCAACGCGAGTGACGAACTCGGCCGCATCAAGGAGGCGTGGGAGGTCATGCACATTTCCGAAGAGGTCGCCCTCCGGAACTTCAACGTCGCCGACACGCTGGGCCTGGACTGCTCGCATTTGTCCTTGATCCTGGAGGAGGGAAAGACGGCCGCCAAGAACGCCGACATGGAAGGGGCCAAGGAAGCGTACGACCGGTTGGCCACGGAGGCATCCGGGATGGTGTCCAGCTATCTCACTAACCTGCATGGCCAGCTGCGCAATGCCCGGGTCCTCAGCAGCCTCCTCGACTGTCAGGTCGAAGGTCTCGAGGACCGCCTGTCAGAGGGCCTCGCCTACCTCGAGGAAGATCAATTCGTCAGCGCCCACCGGGTGCTCTCCGGCTCTCTGGTCGAGGTCCAGAATGCGATGCAGGTGAAGGTGGAGGACGTCGTCAAGGAGGCGGAGGAGGTCTTGGACCACGCGGCAGAACTGTCGGCGGAAGTGAACGAAGCCCGGGGCCAGATCGCAGAGGCCAAGGAAGCCTTGAAGCAGAAGGACTTCGAGAAGGCCGTGCGGCTCGCCCAGCAAGCCAGGGAGTCGTTGGATTCCCTTGAGGACACGGCCAAGCGGTTCATCAAGGCAACCGCCGAGGCACGATCCATCATCACGACCGCGAAGAAGTTCGGAATCAATGTGGGAGCGGCGGAGGATTCCCTCGATCAGGCCATGGCGTTGCACGAATCCAATCCGGTCGCCGCCCTGGAAAACGCGGAGCGGAGTCTCGAACAGGTCCGGGAGGCCCTGGACGCCTTCACCCCGACCTTGGAGTGGCACTTGGACGTATCCGGCGCCACCGTCGGGACGGACGTGGAGGCGACCCTCCGGATTCAGAACACGAGCAAGGCGCTGGCCCAGGACCTGAAGGTCGAGGTGCTTGGGGAGATCGAGGTCAGGGGGTTGGAGGTGCCCCCTTCGGTCCGCGCGAACGACGAAGTGTCGCTGCCCTTCACCCTGGTGTTCGCCTCCTCGGGCGAGGTGCCCGTCATGGTCCAGGCCAAGGCCCGGCGACTGATTGACGAGGAAGAGTACGAGTGGGAGCAGGTCTTCCAGATCAAAGTGAAGAGGTCGTAAGGACCCCACCTGATGCCAAGCGAGCACGTTCCCAGAATCAGGTGAGCATGGGGCCGATCTCGGCCTCAACGGCTTCCACGATCTCGCCCTCCTCAAGGAGGGAGGTGATAGTCTCGAGGTC
>JAZGDV010000013.1:0-5451 GCA_036478175.1 Thermoplasmata archaeon | reverse complement strand
CCCTCATCGGCTTCAAGCTCGAGTCGGGCGTCGGACGGAAGGAGCTCGTGAGCCGGGCCCAGAAGCGCCTGGAGGAACTCCGGCTGGACTACATCGTGGCCAATGCGTGGGAGGATGTGAAGCCCGGTTACACCGAGGTCGTACTCCTGAGCAGCGAGGGGGGACGCCAGGAACTCACGGGTTCCAAGCGGGAGGTCGCAGCCGGGTTGTGGGGAGCCGTTCTGAATGGCCTCGGAGGCTAGGGCCTTCTGTCCTGGGCATCTTACGGCCTTCTTCCAGATGTGCCCGGATGAGGACCCGCTTCGCGCGGGGTCTCGCGGGGCCGGCCTCAGCCTGACCCGCGGGGTCGAGACGCGGGTCCGGATCGAGGAGGCCACGAAGACGCGGGTGATGGTGCGCCTCGACGGCCGTGAGGAGTCGGCCGAGACCACCCAACGAGCGGTGGAGTTGTACCTGGAAGAGCCCCTCGAGGTCCGTGTGGAATCGACACTCCAGCTCCCCGTCGGCCAGGGTTTCGGCATGAGCGGCGCGGGGGCCCTCAGCACCCTTCTGGCCTTGAACGAGGCGTTGGGAGTGCCCCGTGGGCGTGACGAACTGATCGGTCTCGCCCACCGCGCGGAGGTTGAGTCAAAGACGGGCCTCGGCGACGTGTACCCCCAGGCCCTAGGCGGTCTCGACATTCGTGAGAAGCCCGGGGCGCCCCCCCACGGTCTGGTTCACCGCATCCCTCTGGAGGCGGAGGTCGTCTTGGGGGTGCTCGGTCCGCCGACGTACACGAGGGGCATCCTGGACAATCCCATGATTCGAAAGAGCGTGAACGGGGTCGGGGAGCGGATGGTCAGGCGCTTCCTGCCCCGGCGAGATCTCGAGAGCTTCTTCCGCCTCTCCTGGCTGTTCGCCCGTCAGACGCTGTTGGCGACATCGGAGATTCAGGCGGCGGTCATGCAGGCGAGCCTCTACGGGCAGGCCTCCATGGTCTTCCTCGGCAACTCGGTCTTCGCCATCGGGAAGACGGGGCGTCTGCAGGAGGCCTTGGCCGAGGCGGGCGACGTCTACGTCGTGAGCGTGGACAACCGAGGCGCCCGGGTCCTCTGATCAGAGAAGCGTGAACAGCCGGTCGTCCCCCCCCACGTCGAGGACGCCTAGGCGGGCTCCCGCGTCGAGCCATCCGTGGGCATAGTTCACGGCGGCGAAGGCCTCCAAGGCCCGCCCCTCGGACCGGAAGTGGCCAGCGTCCTCGAAGTAGGATCGAGCCATCCCGAGGAAGTCCTGGGCGATCTTCCGGAGGTACGACTGCTCCGGGGCGATGACCTTGACCTTTTCCAGGGCCCTCCCGGTCAGCTCCAGGTCTCTCTCTAGCTTCTCCTCCAGGGCCGTACTCATGAACCCCCAACCCCCTCGCGGGATAAAGGGCCCGCGGCGGCCTCGCCTGGAATCAGCCCGGATTCTCACAGCGACAGACTCAAGAAGACGACTCCTCGAGACCGTGTTGGTGAGCCGCAATCCTCCCCGGCTTAAGCAGGTATATGGCCGAGCCTTTCTCATCCACTTGAACCGGGGGGACGTGGGGCTTGCTACGGTCTTCGCCCGCGCGTTCCTCATGGCGAAGAACGGAGACGGAATCGATCAGGCCTGAAGCCGTTGGAGGACGGACCGTTCGGCCGCCTCGGCAAGCTCTTCCGGAGGAAGGGTCGCATCGAGCTTCACGAAACGGGGAGGGACGGCCATCTCTTCGTACGCCCGCTGGACCGTCGTCAGGAAGGCGACCCGCTCGAAGGGGCTTCTGGCTCGCGTGGCGATGCGCGCCAACCCCTCGGCGGGGTCAAGGAGAAGGAGCAGGGTGAGGTCAGGCTCGAGGCTAAGGAACGCGGAGGCCCGCTCCAGCCATTCCCGCGGGCGGTCCACCTTTCCTTTCAGGGCTACCGTCTGGTAGGCCAGGGTGGAGTCGTGGTAGCGATCGCAAAGAACGACGCGGCCCGAGGAAATCCACTCCTCGATCCGCTCTTGGTGCAGGCTCCGGTCGGCCAAGAAGAGGAGGGCCTGAACCCGAGGATCCTCGTCCTCCTCCACCGCCCGTCGGACGGCTTCCCCCAACCAAGAATCCGTCGGCTCCTCCGTCTGGACGACGTCCAATCCCCGGTCCTGGAGGCGATCCGCGAGGCTCTTCGCCAGGGTGGTCTTCCCTGCCCCGTCGATGCCCTCGAGGGTCACAAAGAGGGCCACGGGGGTTCCAGGAGGGCGGGTCAGATAAAGGGGCCGGGGAGGGGGCCGAAGGTGGGTAATGTCTTCTACCTGGAAAGGATTCTGCAGCACCAGACACCACTAGGACGGCCTTCTACTGACCCTTCCTGGGCCAACGAGGCATGGATCAGATGGCGCCACCGACATCACCGATAAGGAGGTCACGATGAAAGCAGTTCTCTACCAGAAATATGGATCTCCCGATGTTCTTGAACTCCAAGAGGTCGATAAGCCGACCGTCACGGAGGGTGAAGTGCTGGTACGAGTTCACGCGGCTTCCGTGAATCCGTTAGACTGGCATTTCTTGAGAGGCAAACCGTTCGTGGTGCGGATATTCGCGGGGTTGGTCAAACCAAAACGCAAGATACTGGGAGCTGACATGGCGGGGAGGGTTGAAGCGGTCGGCGGAAAGGTCACGCAGTTGCAACCAGGCGATGAGATATTCGGGAACAAATCGGGGTCCTTTGCCGAGTATCTGTGTGTCCCCGAAGATGGAGTAGTTCTGAAACCGGCCAACCTGACTTACGAGGAGGCGGCGGCCGTGCCCGTCGCGGCGCTCACCGCCCTGCAGGGTCTTCGCGACAAGGGAGAGATTCAGCCAGGGCACAAGGTCTTGATTAACGGTGCGTCCGGGGGTGTGGGGACGTTTGCCGTCCAGATCGCCAAATCGTTCGGGGCCGAAGTGACCGGCGTATGCAGCACGAGGAATCTGGACATGGTGCGGTCGATTGGCGCAGACCGCGTCATTGATTACAGCGAAGAGGACTTCACTCAAACGGGCGGGCGTTATGACCTGATTCTCGATGCCGTGGGGAATCATTCGTTGTCAGATGCCAAGCGCGCATTACATGCCAACGGGATTTATGTCGCAGTCGCAGGGTCGGTGGGTCGTGCGCTGTGGATTGCGATGACCGGGAGGAAGAGGATGGTTTCGATGCTCACGAAATCAAACCGAGAGGACATGGGTTTCTTGAAAGAGCTGCTGGAGACCGGCAAAGTAACACCTGTCATCGATCGACGTTACCCCTTGAGTGAGGTCGCTGAAGCGCTCCGGTATCTCGAAGAAGGACACGCCCAAGGAAAAGTCGTCATCACGGTGTGAGACGCCGGATCAGGCAGAATGCATCGGCCGAGGCTTCTGTTGCTTACTGGTTTTTACAGTGGCTGTCCGGAGCCCATCGCTTGCAATGAAGACGGTGCGTCAAAGTGTACAGCGCTGGTCATTCCGATGCCTTCTCCTTCTTGAACCATCCCTTGACCACTCTTCTTGGAGGCAATTGGAATCAGGGGTTATGAAAATCTTAATATAACGCATGGTTCTCCCGCTGAAGCCGGGTGGGTTTGAGGGGGACGAGCCATCGCATTTGAGCTGCGGAGGGACGCGAGGCGGTTCGAGGACTCGGAGGACCGAGTGGGTTATTGCCGCCGCTGCGGAGCGAGACTCATCCTCCTCCCCAACGACCGAAGGCAAGGCTACTGCTTCGATTGTCTCGACCTGCTGGAGATTGAGCGGTAGGGGACATCATGGGGAGCCTGACCCCTCTACGGTGACCCGGAGTCGCCCCACGCTGGGGATGCGAAGGTCCAGCCGATCCCCCGCCCCGATCCGCGGGACCCCGGCCGGGGTCCCCGTCGCGATCACGTCTCCCCGTTCCAGGGTGAGCCGGGCCGAAATGGCGGCCACGATCTCGGGGATACGGTGGACCATCTCCGCCGTGGATCCCTGCTGCGCCCCCTCCCCGTTTATCGCCAGGCGAATGTCGAGGTCGTGGGGATCCCCCACCTCCTCTCTGGGCCGGAGGGCGGAGATGGGCGCGAAACCGTCCATCCCCTTCGCCAACGTCCACGGGAGTCCCTCCGCCATGGCGTGTCGCTGCAGCTCGCGAGCCGTGATGTCCAAGAAGGCGCAGTACCCCAGGATGGACGCGTCCGCCTGCGAGGCACGGACCGCTTTCGTCGTCTCCCCGATGACGAGGGCCAGCTCCGCCTCGGCCTCGAGGACCCCCGTGTCGGGCGGGACGACGAGCCGTCCTCCCCCGGGCAAGAGCGCCGTAGTGGGCTTGAGGAAAAACACGGGTTCCGACGGCGGCTGCATCCCGCCTTCCTCGGCGTGGGCGCGGTAGTTGCGGACGAGGCCGAGCACTTTGCCGACTCGAAGCCGTCCGTCCGGGGTCTCTACCCATCCCATACGGTTCCCTACGCAGGCGGCTGGGTTGGCCGGTCGTACCGGGCGATGGTGGATCGGGCGAGGCTGATGGCAATGAGGGCCAACACCACGGCCACAATGAGCCCGATGGAGGCGGCCGCGACACCAAGGTCCTGGACGAAGAGCTCGCCCAGGCCGGCGAAGAAGTTGTAGGTCCCGTGCATGAGGACGGCGAGGAGGTAGAAGGGGAGCAGTGTCTTGCCGGACCCCAGCTTGTTGACCGCGACGCCGTAGCCGAAGGTTCCGGTTGCCGCGGCGTGGAGGAGGGCGGACGAGAAGCTTCGCACGCCGATGAGGATCAGCGAGGCCCCCAATCCTGCGGCGGCAAAGGCGACGGCCCCGTATGCCACGTTCTCCGTCGCGGCGAATCCCAGCCCGGCGGCGGCGCCGTAGACAACGCCGTCCTCGACTTCGTTAATGTGCGCCTGCACTCGGAACACTAAGTCGAGAGCGAGGCGATTTCGGATTTCGAATTACGAATTTCGAATATGAGAGAACTGCGGTTTAAATCCGAACCCCGGGCCTGCGGTGAGCCGTTCGGCCGAGCTCACGGTCGAGGCCCTGTCGAACCGTCCTCGGCCTGCGGTGAGCCTGCCGAACCGTCATCGGGTGCTTACCCTTGGGACCACTGGCCCCGCATGATGACGATCCCCATGGGCGTCCCCGGCGGAGCATTCGTGTTAAGGAGCGTATCGTAGGCCCAATCCCGTTGCGGTGGCGTGTAGTAATTGCAGCACCCAAAATCCCCCGTGGCCTGCTGACTATGCCACAGAGCCACGAGAGAGCCACTGTAGGTGAATTTCACCCCGCCCATCTTCCAGTCCTCCACGAACCGGATTAGGTTTTCCAGCTGGCCGTTCTTTTTCCCGGGCACGGATTCCTTGGCGGGACCCAGGGCAAAGGCGGCGTTCACCGTGGTCTCCGCAGCCAGCCGCTCCGCAACCTGGTCTGTGCCTTTCTTGTCGTAGCCGTTCTTTTCCCAGTTGTTGGAGAGGACGGTGATG
>JAZGDV010000129.1:0-2863 GCA_036478175.1 Thermoplasmata archaeon | reverse complement strand
GTGGAGGACAAGATGGGGATTCGAGCCTCCCATACGGCCGAGGTCATCCTGGACGACTGCAGGGTGCCGGACGCGAACTTGCTGGGGGGCGAGAAGACGTCCTGGATCGGGGCCATGAAGACGTTGGAGATGTCACGTCCGGTCGTGGCCTCGGGTTCCATTGGGGTGGCCCGGGCCGCCTATGAGTACGCCCTCGCCTACGCGCGGGAGCGGAAGGCTTTCGGGAAACCCATCGCCATGCACCAGTCCATCGCGTTCATGCTGGCGGATATGAAGACGGCCATCGAGGCGGCCCGTCTCCTCGTTTGGAAAGCGGCCTGGATGGCAGACAACGAGATGCCGGCCAACAAGGACGCCGCCATCGCGAAGCTCTTCGCGGCCGACATGGGCATGCAGGTCACGACGGACGCCGTGCAGATTGTGGGGGGCTCCGGCTACATGAAGGATCTGCCGGTGGAGAAGTGGATGCGGGACGCCAAGGTCTTCCAGATTTGGGAGGGAACATCCCAGATTCAGCGTCTGGTCATCTCAAGGGAAGAGATAGGGGAGCTCTAGGGCATCCCATTCACTTCCGCACGCAATCGCCACGCCCTCGCCACGACCTCTGACCCACGTCGCGCTACGAGAAAGGGGCTCAACGGATTGTTCCCAACCCTGGGAACCAGTCTCTGGAATCGTGTTGGCCTTTGAAGTGGCTTCCTGCAGAGGCAGCTAATGAGGTATACGCCTTGAACGCAGAACCTCGGAACAGAGGAATATACACACTGGTAGCGGTTTTGGTCCTAGGGGCTGTTTTTGTCGGGTCTATGGCCCTGGCCCTGCGACCAGCTGCAGCGGCAACCGCCCAGCCCGGAGACACAGCAGAGTTCTGGATCTTGGGTGTCGAGTACAAGGGAACGGCGGGCGCGAACGAGCCCTACATCGATGAGGGCGACAAGGTGGAAGCGTACACGTTCTCCCCCGACACAATCCGTGTCCAGAGGGGACAGACGGTTACCCTCCACTTCCTTGGCGTCAATGGGGGTGGCGGCCATCCGGTCAACATCGAGTACTACGTTCCGGACGTCTTCCGCTTCTATCGGAACCAGACGGTGACCAAGACCTTCGTCGCGGACCAGGAAGGTGTCTTTGCCATCACCTGCTACGACCACCAGCCCACTATGAATGGCCAGCTCATCGTAGAGGAGCCGCTGGCCCCCCTGGCAACGGTTGCATTCGGCCTCACGAGTGCCACTCTGCTTGGCCTACAGGCAGCCCTCTTCGTCGTCGCCCTCGTGCTCGTCCTCCTGGCTTGGAGGCGCGGTCGGGCATAGATCTAGGGTACGCGTCGCGAGACTGTCAACCGCAACAATCAAACCCCGCAGGCAGGGAGCAACCGTTAGCTGGGCCTGGTCCTGTCGAGCTCGGCCTCCCTGCCTCATTCCGGGATCGTTCTCTTCTGAGGAGGACCACGGGATTGCAGGGTTTACGATCCGACCTATGACGCCGCTTCTCGCTCCACGACGGTTGTAATCCCCTGTCCGAATCCGATGCAGAGCGTGGCCAGGCCGTATCGCGCGTCCCGCCGTTCCATCTCGAAGAGGAGCGAAGTGAGGAGGCGTGCCCCACTGCAGCCCAAAGGATGGCCGAGGGCAATCGCGCCCCCATTGGGGTTCATTTTCTCGAAGTCGATCCCCAGATCACGTCCACAGGCGATGGGAACGGAGGCAAATGCCTCGTTCAGCTCAAGGACGTCGATGTCGTCCATCGTCAAATCTAGCTTCTTCAGTGCCTTTCGGGTCGCGGGAATCGGCCCTGTCAGCATCAGGACGGGGTCCACGCCCGCGACCGCCATCGAACGAATCGTTGCGAGGGGCTCGAGACCCAGCTCTCCTGCCTTCTCCTTCGTCGCGACGAGCATCGCCGCCGCGCCGTCGTTGATCCCTGAGGAATTTCCCGCCGTGATTTTCCCGTCCGGCCGGAAGGCCGGCTTCAGGGAGGCCAGCTTCTCGAGGGAGGTGTCTCGTCGGGGGCGCTCGTCCACGCTGAACAAGGACTCCCCGTTCTCGCCGTTCGGGACGGGCACCGGAACAATCTCGTCTTTGAACCGGCCCGCGTCGATGGCCGCGATGGCCCGACGGTGGCTCATGAAAGCGTACTCGTCCAGCTCCTCCCGTGTGAGACCCCACTTGTCCGCGATGAGGTCTGCGGAC
Organism: Thermoplasmata archaeon; assembly: GCA_036478175.1. Classification (GTDB taxonomy): domain Archaea; phylum Thermoplasmatota; class Thermoplasmata; order RBG-16-68-12; family JAJISG01; genus JAJISK01. Next base: position 671 of record JAZGDV010000129.1, on the reverse strand, counting down.
ACCCCCTGAGGGACCAGGTCGTACCGGGCCACCAGCTTCTCGTTGAAAACGCCCGCGTCGCTTCCCATGGGCACCCGGCTCATGCTTTCGACACCCCCGCCGATGGCGAGGTCATAGTGGCCGGTCGATACGCCCATGGAGGCCACGTTGAGCGCCTGGAGTCCGGAGCCGCATTGGCGATTGACAGAGGTGCCCGGAATGGTCTCAGGTAACCCCGCGGTGAGGACGGCAAGGCGTGCGATGTTGAGCCCCTGTTCTTCGATCTGCGTGTTGCAGCCGAGGATGACGTCGTCCACGCTCTCGGGATCGACTCCGGTGCGGTCGATGAGTTCGCGGAGAACCAGGGCGGCCAGGTCGTCCGGTCGCACGTCCTTCAGCGCGCCATTCTGCCTTCCAATAGGCGTACGGACAGCCCCGACGATGACGCTCTCCTGCATACGTCGTACCCAATTAAGATACGACTACCGCGCTAATTAAGGCTTACCGGGTGGGAATCCGGCCACGCAGGCTAAAGAGGCGCGAGGAGATGGCCCTCCGGCGATTCCGTGCACAGACCCATGGATGGGATGAGAGTCCTGGATCTTACACGCTTGCTCCCCGGCGGATTGACCACCCAGCTCCTCGTCGATCTTGGCGCAGAGGTCATCAAGGTGGAACAACCCGGGAGGGGC
>JAZGDV010000128.1:0-6118 GCA_036478175.1 Thermoplasmata archaeon | reverse complement strand
ACGGCGGTGAGGTGGCCGTGGACATGACGATCTGGGACATCATGGGCGAGAAGGGGTTCCGGGAGCTGCTCAAGGAAGCCTACTTCCACGGGGCACAGGGCGTCCTGGCCATCTGCGACCTGACACGCCGGGACACTCTCTACGACCTGCACGATTGGATCAAGGCGGTCAACAAGGTGACCGGTGACATCCCGGTCCACTTCCTCGCAAACAAGAAGGACCTGACGGAACAGAGAAGCTTCGAGGACAAGGAGATGGAGATCGTGGCCTCGAAATACAACTCCGCCTTCCTCTCCACCAGCGCCAAGACCGGGGACAATGTGAGTGAAGCCTTTGAGACACTGGCCCGGATGATCGCCAAGCGACTCGTGCCGCAGTAGGCTCCGCCCCCATCCTGGTTTTGCAAACGGCAAGGACACGGGTGCAACTCTTCCTTCCGAGGTCGCACGCTTCCTCCCGGTGGACCGACACTGGCTGCCCCTCCCGATTCTCTGGGAGAAGGTTTAATATGAAGGCGGAAGTATTTTCCCCCGTTCAGACGGGATGACGCTCGATGAGTGTTGGGGAAAAAAAGGCGACCACGGAAGGCCGCATGCCATCCCTCGAAGAGTGGATTGACACCCTGGATTTTGAGACCACAGCGGACATCCGCGTGCCGGAGGGGCTGGTTGACCAGGTCATCGGGCAGGAGGACGGGGTCAGGGTCGCCCGCAAGGCGGCGGAGCAGAAGCGTCATGTAATGCTCATAGGCGACCCCGGAACGGGCAAGTCCATGATGGCCCGGGCCATGTCGGAGCTCCTCCCGCGGGAAGAGCTCCAGGACACGATCGTCTACCACAACCCAGAAGACCCCAACGAGCCCAAGATTCGAATCGTTCCCGCAGGCAAGGGCAAGGAAATCGTTCAGGCCCACAAGGCGGACGCGATGCGGCGGAAGGAGCAGCGGGCCTCGATGATGACGACCATCATCGTTGTGATTGTGCTCATGTCCGCCCTCCTAGCCTTCATCACCACTCCACCGCAGCCCATGATCCTCCTCTTCGGCATTCTAATCGCCGTCATCATCTTCTGGGCCACCCGGACCATGGGGAACCGCCAGGATATGTTGGTCGTCCCCAAGCTCCTGGCCGGTCACGATCCGGACGACATGCCCCCCTTCATTGACGCGACGGGCTCCCATGCGGGCGCCCTCCTAGGAGATGTCCGCCACGACCCCTTTCAATCTGGCGGCCTCGAGACCCCCGCGCATGAACGGGTCGAGGCCGGCTCCATCCACAAGGCCAACGGGGGCGTCCTCTTCATCGACGAGATCAACACACTCCGACTGGAGAGTCAACAGAGTCTGTTGACCGCCCTGCAGGAGAGGCAGTTCAGCATCGTCGGCCAGAGCGAGCGAAGTGCCGGGGCGATGGTCAAGACGGAGCCGGTCCCGTGCGACTTCATTCTCGTGGCCGCTGGAAACTTGGATGCCCTCGGCAACATGCATCCCGCTCTTCGGTCCCGCATCCGCGGGTACGGTTACGAGGTGTACGTCAAGAGCGTCATGTCTGACACCCTGGAGACCCGAGAAAAGATGGTTCGGTTCGTCGCCCAAGAAGTCGTCAAGGACGGGAAGATCCCCCACTTCGACAAGGAAGGGGTCCGGGAGGTCATCCATGAAGCGCAGCGGCGGGCCGGCCGCCGCGGTCAGCTGACCCTACGACTCCGCGAGCTGGGCGGCCTCATCCGGGTGGCCGGGGACATCGCCCGCGAAGAAAGCGAGACCGTCACCACGGCCGACCACGTCATTGCCGCGAAAAGCATGGCGCGCAGCCTGGAGCAACAGGTGGCCGACCGGTACATCGAGCACCGCAAGGAGTACAAGACCTTCGTAACCGAAGGGTCGATGGTGGGCGTCGTGAACGGCATGGCGGTCCTGAACGCCGACCCCAGCATGTCTGAGTTCTCCGGGATCGTCATGCCCATCGTTGCCGAAGTGACCCCGGCCCAGAGCCGGAATGACGGGAAGATCATCGCCACCGGCCGCCTCGGTGAGATCGCCCGCGAGGCAGTCCAGAATGTCTCCGCGCTCATCAAGAAGTACACGGGCGAGGACATCAGCAACCACGACATCCACGTCCAGTTCGTGGGGACCTACGAGGGGGTGGAGGGGGACAGTGCCTCCATCTCCGTGGCTACGGCGGTCATTTCCGCTCTCGAAGAGGTGGAAGTAGACCAACGGTGTGCCATGACAGGTTCCCTGAGCATCCGAGGTCAGGTCCTGCCTGTCGGGGGCATCACGGCCAAGATCGAGGCGGCGGCCGAGATGGGCTTCAAGAAGGTCATCATTCCCAAAGCCAACCTCAACGACGTTCTCATCGAGAGCCGATACCGAGGTGAGATTGAAATCGTCTCGGTCGAGACGCTCAAGGAAGTCCTGGACCACGCCCTGGTCGGCCCGAAGAAGAACAGCCTCGTGAAGAAGCTGGCCGACATGGTCTCGACTCGACCCGAGCCCACCGTCCCTCCGGACCGGGCCGTCCCCCAGTAGGAGCCTTTCGTTGGCGGGAGGCACTCCCTCTCGTGTCCTGTTCGTGGGCCGCTTCCAGCCCTTCCACCTGGGCCACCTCCACATGGTGAAGTCGCTGCTGCGCGAGTTTGGCGAAGTGGTTCTGATCCTCGGGAGCAGCCAGGCCTCTCACACGTCCAAGAATCCATTCAGCCTGGAGGAACGCACGAGGATGATTCGAGAGAGCCTCCACGCCGAAGGGGTGGAAGCGGTCCGGATTGTCCCCCTGCGTGACCTAGGAGATCACGCCGCCTGGCTAAGCGAACTCCGCACCCTCGCTCCGGCCTTTGGGGCCGTGGCGACGCACGACGGCGTGACGAGACACATCTTCAAGGAGGCCGGGTACCGGGTCCTGGATCGGCCCCTCCTCGACCGGGAGGTCCTCTCAGGCACGGAGATCCGGAAACGCATCCGGGCTGGACTGGATTGGGAGCAGCTGGTCCCCGGCGCGGTTCGTTCGATCATCCGCGAGCTTGACGGAGTCGAGCGAATCCGGTCCCGGGATGATCAATAGAGGACCAACAGCGTCAAGATGGTTCCGACCGAGAATCCGAGGACGGTGAGGTTGAGGGCAGGAGCCCAGCGGCGGCTCATGCCGGCGACGCGACCCCATTTCTGTCCTCGGCGCGGCCAGGTAAGGATTCCCGGTTCCGCTAGGCTGTCCAGGAAGAGATGCGAGGCCAGGCCCGTCAGACACGCACCCGCGAGAGCGGAAAGAGAGGTAAGCGGCAGAAGTCCCGCAAAGCCGGCGAGGCTCACCGCGGCGAGGACGAGGAGGGCCCAGACCAGGCCGTAGGCGAGGGAATGGCCATACGGCGTCCTTGGGCCCGATCTGCGATCCAACTCCAGATCCGGCAGGAGGGCCGTCAGGGCTGCATAGAACCCGTACGCCGTCAACGGCACGCCCTGGGAAAGGGATGTGAAGACAGAGGAAAGGGCAAGCGCGAACAACCCATGGGCCAGGAGATTCGCCATGTCCCAGACTGGGGGTTGGGGACCCTCACGGTCGCGCCTACCTGCAGACTGCACGACACCGCCGAGGCCTTGCCGAGCAACCTGGATCGGACCCCTTCGGCTGAATCGAGGAGAAAGAAGGCTTATTGGCCGAGCTCCATTGCATTTTCGGAATGTGTACCCTCATCCTCCTTCGCGACCAGGTTCCTGGATACCCCCTCTTCCTCCTGATGAACCGGGACGAGCTATACGGTCGTCCTTCCGAAGAGCCCACCCTGACCCGCGAGGCGATCTCCATCCTGGCGCCCCGCGACGTGCAGGCAGGAGGGACCTGGATCGGCGTGAACGAAGTGGGCGTCGTCGCCGCGATCTCCAACCGAGAAGAGGGGACCTACGACTCGGCCCGTCGGTCCCGAGGCCTCCTCTGCCTCGAGGCGCTGCGGCACACGTCGGCGTTGGAGGTGAAGGACTTCGTAGAGGAAGAGGTGGCCGAGGAGAGGTACAATCCCTTCAATCTGCTTTACGGCGACCGAGGTCACGCCTTCGTTACCCACTACGCGGAGGACCCGCGAACCGTCAACCTTGGGTCCGGGCTACACGTCCTCGCGAACATGGACGTGGACGATGGGGGACAGCCCCGTGTCCACCTCGTCCAGGAGGCCTTGCGGGACCGGCGACTTGGCGACCTCGCCGCGGCCATCGAAGCCGTGCAGACGGTCGCCGGGGACCACACCCTCTATCAAGGGGAGTCCGTCTGCCGGCATGGGGACCGGGCCGGGACCGTGTCGAGTTCGCTCATTGCGATCTCGGAGACCTTTCCTCGAGACAGCCTCTTCTTGTACAGCGCCGGTCGGCCTCACGACGCCCGGTACGAGGATTACTCGGCCCTTCTCGAGGGATTCATGCGCTGACCCGAGCCCGGGACCCGGGGCGGAGAAGAAGGGCCGCCGCCCCGCTGGCCGCCATGAATACCGCCAGCAGCGGGAAGATCAGCGCGAGGTCGGCCACGCTCCCAATGTAGCCCCCCAAGGCCGCGCCCGCCGAGCCGATCCCGAACACGGCGAGAAAGACGAGGCCGTAGGCAAGGCCTCGCAGGTTCGGAGGCGCCCGACGGGAGACGAGGAGGTTCTGGAGGGGCTCGAGGGCGAAGAGAAGGAAGCCGAAGGCGAAGGCGATGACGACCACGGCGCCCGCGCTGGGAATCGCCAGGAGGATCAGGAGGCCGGCCACGAGAACGGAGGCCATCGCCAGCGTCGTTTCGACCCGCGGCCGGTCGGCGAGATACCCCCCTGCCACCTGCCCGGCTGCGCCTACGGCGAGAACGGCGGGGAAGAGGTACAGGCCCGCCGTCAGGGGGCGTGCCCCGACGCCGAGAGAGGGCAGACCGAGGCTGTCCAGGTAGGCGGGGAGGAAGGTGAGGGCGCCCCAATACGCCACGCCAGCGAAAACGTAGAGCAAGAGCACGAGGAAGAATCCCCGCGTCAGGAAGACCCCCTTCATCTGCGCCAGGTTCGTGGGCTCACGGGGCGCCTCCTCGGAGGGGGCGCCAAAGACCATGCCGACGAGGACGACGAGGGCGGGGATGGCGAAGAGGGCGAGAATGGTCCGCCAATCCAAGGAGAGCAGCAACAGGGCGGCGACGAGGGGTCCCAGCGCGACGCCGAGGCTCCCACCCATCCCGTGGTACCCGAATCCGCGTCCCTGTTGGCGGACCTCGCGCGTGATCAGCGCGGTCGCTGCGGGATGGTGCGGGCTCAGGAAGAGCCCGAGGAGGGCGAGGGCGACGGCGAGCTGGACGAGGGTCTGCGCGAGGGAAATGAGGATGAGGGCAGCCATGGCCCCCAGGAGATACAGGTTGATGAGGGCCTTGGAACCAACCCGGTCGGCCAAGTAGCCGAAGGGGACACTTCCGGCGCCGTAAAGCGCGTAGGCGGCGGCCGCGATGAGGCCCAGTACGAACAGATCCGCGTTAAACTCCTCGATCCAGGTCGTCAGGAAGAGAGGGATAATGAGGATGTAGGCGTGGTTCAAGGCGTGGGCTGCGGTCACGTAGCCGATCAACGCCCGCTCCCGGCGGTCCACGCGAGTGGAAGTTCGCGTCCGCTTAAGGGCTTGCAGCCGGCATGGCCCATGCCTCCGAGCCGGCGCTCGCATCGGTGAGGGGGAGAGCGAGGTCGCCCCCTAGACTAGGAGGAGGACCAGGGGCACGATGAGACACCCCATCAGATGAACCCGCCGTACCCCAACGAGGGGCGGGAGCAGGCCGATGAGGGTGGCGAAGAGGGCGATGGCGAGTCCCATCACACCCGCAAGCAGGAAGGTGATACCCAAGAGAAAGGACAGGACACCGACCATGACCTTCCGGTACGGGAAGGCCCCGGCGAGGCGCGCAAAGAGACCCCCGAACCCCCGGGTAAGGAAGAATGAGGCGATCGATGCCACGGCCGAGGCCAAGAGGAACCAGGCCAGTGCGTGGGGGAAGTTGAGGAGAGGATCCCACGCAGCCACCAGGTCGCCCGAGAGGGTCTGGAGGGCTGCGGCTCCCCCGCTGCGAGCACGGAGGATGACGAAGAGGGCCACGATGGTGAAGAGCGCCGTGGCCGTGTTCACGCAGGA
>JAZGDV010000127.1:0-4649 GCA_036478175.1 Thermoplasmata archaeon | reverse complement strand
ATGCGGGTGGTCTACGCCCACTTCCCGGTCAAGGTCTCCGTCCAGGGGGATGCGGTGGTCATCGAGAACTTCCTCGGGGAGCGTCATCCCCGTCATGCGCAGATCCGAGGGACGACCCGCGTGGATGTGAAGGGAGACACCGTCACCATCCAGGGGCCCGATATCGAGGCCGTGGGCCAGACGGCGGCCAATGTGGAGCAGGCGACCCGGATCCGTCGAAAGGATCCTCGAGTCTTCCAGGACGGGATTTATCTCGTGAGCAAGGGGGAGGCCTAGATGGCCGGAGGCCAGGACCTCCCGACGCGGACGGAGATCCGCAAGGCGCGCAAGGCCGAGCTCCAGGCCTGGGCCCGGGAGTATGACCTGGATGACGGTGGCCTGGTGGCCGATCTCCGGGAGCGGCTCCTCGCGCACGTCGAAGCGGAGGGAGGGGCCGCCGAGGAGCCCATGGATAAGCTCGAAGAAGACGTGGAAATCTTGGAGGAGAGAGTCTACACGGCCCGGGCCAAGCCCGTGCTTTCCGAGGGGACCCAGGCCCTCCTGGCGGAGCGGGCCACTCGGCGCGCGCATCGCCCTGCCTTTCGCCGACAGGAGTGGTTCCGATACAAGCGGCTCGGACGCGCATGGAGGCGTCCCCGCGGACACCACTCCAAGCTTCGAAAACACCTGGGCTATCGACCCGCCATGCCCTCCTCGGGTCACCGCGGCCCCCGTGGGGTGCGAGGCCTGCACCCATCCGGGTTCCAAGAGGTCCTCATCCATCGACCTGCCGACTTAGAGGGACTCAACCCGGAGAGACAAGCCGCGCGAATTGCCCATTCCGTCGGCACTCGGAAGCGGGTCTCCATCCAGGAGCGGGCCGACGAGCTGGGCGTTCGGATTCTCAATCGGGTGGTCGAGTGAACCTGAGCAACCAGCGCCGCATGGCCGCGAGTATTCTCAAGTGCGGGGCCCATCGGGTCTGGATCGACTCCAACCGTATGGAGGATGTCGCCGATGCCATCACCCGCGACGACGTCCGTGCCGTCATCTCCGCCGGCCTCGTCCGGAAGTTGCGCGTCGCCGGCCCGTCCCGGGGGCGGACACGCTACATGGCGCGCCAACGCCGCAAAGGACGGCGGCGCGGCCCAGGTCGCCGGAAGGGGGCCCACGGCGCGCGAGACCCCAAGAAGCACCGATGGATGCGGTCGATCCGAGCCCAGCGGGACACGCTGAAGCGGCATCGTGAGCGCGGGCGACTGGCGCCCAAGGACTACCGCCGTTTCTACCTCCGTGCGAAGGGAGGAATGTATCGCGGCCGAAGTCACTTGGAGCAGCAGTTGCAGGCCGCAGGCGTCCTGCGGCAGGAGGGCAGATGACCCGGGGTCCCCGTCAGCACGTGCCCTTCCGACGTCGGCGCCAGGGTCAGACCGATTACCGGCGGCGGCTCGCCCTTCTCAAGTCGGAGAAGCCACGTCTCGTCATTCGTAAGACGCTGTCCGGAACCATCGTCCAATTCATCGAGTTTCGGTCGACCGGGGATCAGGTCCTGGCCTCGGCGACGGCCCGGGATCTCCGCAGGTTCGAATGGAAGGGCCACACCGGAAATGTATCCGCGGCCTATCTGACAGGCTACCTCGCAGGTCGACGCGCGAAGGCGGCGAAGGTCAAGGAGGCCGTGGCGGACATCGGCCTTCATCCTCCGACCCGGGGAAGCCGTGTCTTCGCCGCCGTCAAGGGGGTACGAGACGCGGGGGTCGAGGTCCCTGGGGACGACGAGGTCGTCCCGGATGAGACCCGCCGCCGTGGAGAACACCTGCGAACGGTGCCCGCGCCGTCTGTGGACGAAGTCAAGGCAGAGGTGGAAGCGACGTGAGACGACGGAGAAGAGGACCGCCTCCACGAAGTCGGGCGGGTCCATGGGACCGACTCGACGAGTGGTTGCCCAAGACGGGACTCGGAAAGCGGGTGCTTCGAGGCGAAATCACCACCATGGGTCAGGCTCTTCGCTCCGGCCTTCCGCTCCGGGAACACGAGATCGTAGACTTCCTGCTGCCGCAGCTCGACGACGAAGTCCTGGATGTCAACATGGTCCAACGGATGACCGATTCGGGGCGGCGCATCGGCTTTGTCATCACGGTCGTGGTGGGCAACAACGACGGGTACGTGGGCGTGGGCAGACTTCGCGGCCGCGAGGTCGGGCCCGCAATCCGCAAGACCATCGATCACGCCAAGTTGAACATGGTTGAGGTCAAGCGCGGTTGCGGCTCCTGGGAGTGCGGCTGCTTCACCCCTCACACCCTCCCCTTCAAGGTCGTCGGCCGCAGCGGGTCGGTCGAGCTGACGCTGAAGCCCGCGCCCCAGGGCGTCGGACTGGCCCTGGCGGGCGTGGTAAAGAGCATCGTGCACCTCTCGGGCATCAAAGACGCATGGGGGTTCGCTCGGGGTCACACGAAGACGACGGTGAACTACGCCTTCGCCGCCGCCGACGCCCTGCGGCAGACCATGGAGTACAAGGTGACCCGGGAACAAGCGGCCCGCCTCCACATCCTCTCGGGACCCTTGGCCCCTTTCGAGATCAATCTGGCGGAGCTGAAGGCCCAGGCAGCGGCTGCGGCTGCGGCGGCGGCGCTGCCCAAGGCGGAAGGGGAGGCGGAGGCGACCTCTGAGGGCGAAGGCTCCCCTGCGGACGCGTCGAAGCCCGCCGAGAAGGAAGGAGGGAAGGCGGAGTGAGCGTTGCCGCAGTCCGGGTGCGCGGGGGCGTCCGGGTCCGAGGCGACATCGCAGACACCCTGAGGATGTTGCGCCTCCGCCGCCCCAACCACTGCGTGGTTCTCCCTCCGCGGGACACCTACGTGGGGATGCTCGTGAAGGCGAAGGACTACATCACCTGGGGCGAGGTGGAGGGGGAGGTCCTCGCCCAACTCCTCGCGGCCCGCGGACGACGGGTGGGTGGCACACCGCTGACGGAGACCCACGTCCGGGAGATGGGGTACGATTCCATCGCCGCCTTGGCGGAGGCCGTCCTGCAGGGGGAGGCAAACCTGCAACGCCTGGGCGACGTGAAGCCGGTGTTTCGCTTGAGTCCCCCGCGGAAGGGCTATGGCGGCGTAAAGCGATCCTATCGGGAGGGCGGCGCGCTGGGGGACCGAGGCCCGGCCATCAACGAGCTCCTCTTGCGCATGATGGGGTGAGTGAATGGGGCGCACGCGGAAAAAGCGGGGGCAACGCACGCATGGCCGCGGGCAGAAGGCCGGTCGCGGCAAGGGGAAGCGGGGAGGCCACGGCAATGCCGGGCTGCTGAAGCACAAGTGGAAGTGGGTTGTGAAGTACGATCCGGACCACTTTGGGTCATATGGCTTTAAGAGGCATGCGGCTTCCCCCGGCACCACAAGGGCGATCAACCTGGAGACCCTCGAAAACGCCTTGGATGGGTTCGTCGAGCAGGGCGTGGCCAAGAAGGTAGGAAAGGGCTACCACGTAAACCTGCAGGCTGCAGGCTACGCCAAGCTCCTGGGTCGGGGCACCGTCGGCGTGCCCCTCACGGTGGTGGTCCCCGTCGCCACGCCCAAGGCGGTTCAGAAGGTGGAGGCGGCGGGGGGCCAGGTCGTCCCCCGAGAGGAAGAGGAATAGGCTGTGTTCGGCAGATCGGAAGGGAAGAGCTTCCTCTACAAGCTGCAGCCCCTTACAGACCGCCTTCCGGCCGTGACGCGACCGGAGGGACACGTCCACTTTCGGACGAAGATGCTCTGGGTCCTGCTGATCCTGGTCATCTATTTCGTTCTCACCAACACCTTCATCTACGGTCTGGATCGGGCCCAGGTCCTGGACTTCTTCGCGAGCCTGCGCGCCATCTTGGCGGGGGCCCAGGGTTCGCTTGTCCACTTAGGTATCGGACCCATCGTTACGGCGTCCATCATTCTCCAACTCTTCGTAGGCGCAAAGATCATCCGCCTCGATCTCCGGAATGAGGAGGACAAGGCGATTTACCAGGGGACCCAGAAGCTCCTCGTCCTCGTCATGATCGTGGTCGAGTCCGTTCCCCAGGTGTTCGGCTTCCTGCGGCCTTCCGCCGCCTTCGTGGGGGCGTTGGACGGCTTCGTCGCCGGGAACGGCCTCCTCCTAGCGAACACCCTCATCATCGTCCAGATCTTCGTCGGGAGCTACCTCATCTTCTTGATGGACGAAGTGGTCTCCAAGTGGGGGATCGGGAGTGGGATCTCCCTCTTCATCGCCGCCGGGGTATCCCAGGCCATCTTTACCGGGACGTTCAACTGGATGCCCTCCCAGGCCGGCAGCGCCGTTCCCGTGGGCACGGTGCCGAAGACCGTGTACTTCCTGAACACCATGAGCGCCCAAGAGGTCCTGGGCGGAGGCTACGAGATCATCCTGTTCCAGGAACCGAATCCCCTCATCGCACTCGTGGCGACGGTGGTCATCTTTCTCGTCGTGGCCTTCTTCGAATCCACGCGCATGGAGCTCCCCCTGGCCCACGGGGGGGCCCGTGGGGCCCGAGGGCGCTACCCCATCAAGCTGATCTATGCTTCCGTCTTGCCCGTCATCTTCGTGGCGGCCATCCTGGCCAACATCAGCATGTTTTCCCTCCTCTTCTGGCAGAACCCCGACTGGCCGCTGTTAGGAGGTCAATACTGGTTAGGGGCCTATCCCAG
>JAZGDV010000126.1:0-7611 GCA_036478175.1 Thermoplasmata archaeon | reverse complement strand
ACGCCGAAATGCCGCCCCTCCGGAAGGGATTGGGATGGGCCTCTTCAAACCGTTAAAGAAGCTCCTAGATCATGGGCCGGTTACCGAGGGCGAATACGTCGACTTGAGCGAGCTTCCGGACGAGGGGGAAGCGGGGCCGACGAAGACCATGGTGCGCGTCGTGGAGGTGCATCAGGAGGAGGACCTAGGGTTGCTAAACAGCCTCCTCTACGAGGGGAGCGTGGTGGTGGTGGATTACAGCTCCATCGCCAACGACGAGCTTGCGCTGAAACGGGTGACGAGCGAGCTGAAAGCCGTGGCACGGGACACCGGGGGAGACGTGGCGGCGCTGGGCCGCAACTTCCTCTTGGCAACACCCGAGGGCATCAAGATCGACCGGACGAAGGTCAAGAACGCCTACTGAGTCCTTACAGGGACAAGAGCGGACGAGTCCGGAACGCACCATCCCGGAATTCCAGTCGAAGGAAGTCCCGGGAGTGCGCGGCGTGGCGCATCTTCACGCACCGCATCCAGAGGGACACCAGGCCGCCATCCAACTCCCGTTGGGTCACCTCCAGCACTCCGTCGGCCACCCGGTCCTCCCCGCGGGGGAAGGCATCGTCCTCGACGATGAGCAGGGTGGTGATTCCGGCGTCCCGCAGGAAGCGAAAGAAGCGGAAGAGGGCCTGCCGGGGGGCCCGGATCCGTGCCATGTCAAAGAGGGCATCCAAGGGATCCAGGGCGAGCAGGTCTAGGCCGTCCTGGGCCTTCCGCTCGAGGTAGGCCAGGAGGATGTCCAGCCAGTCACCCGCCTCATCCGCAAGGCCGTGCTCCGCCCGGAGGGTCGCGATGTCGACAATGAAGTCCTCCGGATCGAGGCCAAGGCCCGAGAGGGTCCGACGAAGGCTCTCCCGGTTCTCCTCGAGGGTCAGGTAGAGGCATCGCAGGCCCGCGGCCTGATTCTTGGCCAGGACATAGAGGGCGAGGGAGGTCTTCATGGTGCCCGTCGGCCCGTGCAGCAAGACAACGTGGCCTTCGGGGATCCCTCCGCCGAGCGCCTCGTCGAGCCCCTCCACGAAGGTGGGAACCTGCCCCGCGGACGGCCTCACTTCCCGATGCGCGGCTTCCTCGAGCTGCGACTCCAGCTCGTCCAGCTGGACACGGATGTCTTGGATTTCACGCATAAGACTCCCCTCTGGCTCCTCGTCGCCCATGGTGCCCCTGCCTCGGTCCTCCGGACATTTCCTATCGGACCTGCGGATTTAGTCTTTTGTTGCGACACTCGATAACGAAGGGGACCAACGCGGCGACGGAACGTTCATATAGGTCATCCTTCCCATGGACTGGCTCAAGGGAAGTGGAGAACCCTTGGCCATCGATATCGGGGAAAATCTGGAGGGGGCTCTGACTGTCAAGGACCTGACCCGTGCGATTCGAAACAGCATCGATCGCGAGGGGATGAAGGAGGATGAGGCCCAGGCGATGGCCCAACACATCCTCAATTTCTTTGGATATGCGGAACGGATCATCGACAACGTCCTTGAGCCTGATGACCGGGACGCCTTTTACATGCTGGAGGACTCGGGCATCCTCACCACGGAACGGGAGGAGACCACCCTCTACGACGGCCGCGAGTGGCGAATTCATTACTGGCTTTTCCGGAAGGGGCGGATCTTCGAGCTGGCAAACGCCGCGCCGCCCCTGGAAGAGACGATCCCGGACTTCGACACGGTGTACGAACAGATGCCCGAGGACCTGTGGGAGAGCCGACGGCCCGAAGGACCGGAGTCGTAATCAGGCGAGCAGGAGCCGCTGGACGGCGGTGGGGACCTGGAGGAGCAAATCCCATCCTAGAGAGCACGGGAACCAGGCGCGCCAGCCTTCTCTTACGGGTGACGAGCCCTCAGGCCAGCCCCTGCATCTCCAGGTCCACCCAACGGTCCACGACCTTGTCGTCGAACAGCGGGAGGACGAGGGGACTCCCGGGCGTAACCCTTCGCGGCGCGTAGTTTCGGCGACCCCCGTGGTCCGCCCTTTTTAACGCCCCTCCAGTGGCCTCACGATGCGGTTCCCCTACCCACCACGGCCTCATCAAAGGGAGACGCTGGGCCTCATGGAACGGGCCTTCGAGGGAGGTCACCTCGTGCTCCAGGCCGGGACCGGATCGGGGAAGACAGTGTGCGCCCTCTATGCCGCCCTCACGCAGGCCGAGGAGGAGGACAGGGTCGTCCTCTACTTGGTGCGCACAAACTCGCAGCAGCGGCAGGTCATGCTCGAGTTGCGCAAGCTGGGCCCCTTCGGTATTGCGTTGCAAGGGCGCCAGCGTCTCTGTCTCCTTGCGGAGGATCGGCACCTGGGGGCCGGGTCCGCCGACGAGCTCTCTCACTTTTGTCGGGATCGGAAGGAGGAGGTCCTCGGGGGGAAAGAGGGGTGCCGTTTCTTCCGGGGCCTCCTCGAGGGAGACGGCGAGGCCATGCGACGGTGGGTCCAAGAGACCCACCCAACGGCCGAGGAGGCCCGCGCCCACTTCCAGGCGCAGGGCATCTGTCCCTACGAGCTGAACAGAGTCCTCGCATCCCAGGCGCGAGTGATCACCGCCCCCTACGTTTACTTCTTCGAACCGAACCTGCGAAGGACGTTGCTGGAGACGCTCGGCCGGCCACCGGAGGACCTCCTCCTCATCGTGGACGAGGCCCACAATCTCCCTGCCCATTGCCGAGAGGTCGGTTCCTTCCGTGTCTCCGCGAAGGCGGTCGAGCGAGCCGAGAAGGAGCTCATGGACTACGGGGATCCGGAGGTGGCCGAGGGGGTGAGTGCCTTCGACCTCTTGGAGATCGTCGCCGGCGGCCTGCGCGGCCTGGCCGCGGAATATGTCATCGACGAGGACGGCTTCCTCCCCCCGCTGGCGTTGGAGGGGCGGGTGATGCAAGAGTTCGCCATCACCACCACCCAACTGCGAGGGATGCTCGGGTCCCTGGCCGCCGCCGGGGAGGCGATCCGGGAGGCCCGGAGACGGACGGGGTCGCTACCGCGGTCCCACACCCTGGAGGTCGCCCAGAACCTCCTCCGTTGGATGACCACGGAGGACGTGGCGTACGCCAAGCTGATCCTCGGAGGGGAACGCCCGGCCCTCCATGCGTACTGCCTCGACCCTTCTTGGGTGGCGGAGCCGATCCGTGCCTGCCACGCCTCCCTCCATATGTCGGGGACCCTCGCGCCCCTCGAGGAGTACCGCGACGCCCTGGGGCTTCCCCCCGACACGCTCCTTCGGGCCTTTCCCAGTCCTTTCCCCCCAGAGAACCGTCGTGTGGTGTATCGCGATCACGTGACGACCCGCTATCAGGATCTGCACGAGACACCCGAGGCGATGGCCCGCCTCCGGGACGAGGTACGGATCCTCCTCCGCAATTGCCGGCGGAACACCCTCTTCCTGTTCCCGAGCTACCGGCTCTTGGAGTCGTTCTTGGACCTGCGGCGCGAGAGTCGGGTGCCCGTCTTCGTGGAGCGGCGCGGCATGGACCAGGCCGCGCTCATGCGATCCTTGGACGCCTTTCGACGGTCCACCGCCGCCCTCTTCGCCGTCGTGGGGGGCCGGGTTTCCGAGGGTCTCGACTTCCCCGATCGGGAGCTGGAGGTGGTCGTGCTGGTGGGCATCCCCTACCCGAAACCCACGGCGGCTCTCCGTGCCCTCGTACGTTACTACGACTGGAAGTTCCGCAAGGGATGGGAGTATGGAGTCCTGGCTCCCACGACCCGCCGCCTACTCCAATGCATGGGACGCCTGATTCGCTCCGAACGGGACCGAGGCATCGCCATCATCCTCGACCGCCGGGCGCCCTTATTCAAGCGGGCCCTGGGCCCCATGGTCCTGACGGAGGACCCGTCTCGGGCCATCCGGGAACACCTGAACCCGCCGGAGGCGGTGCGGGTCGCCTCACCATGAGGCGGGTTCGGCCTGCCGGCGCCGCCGGTCCCCCGTCCGTGCGATGATGGAGGTAACCATGAACCGCTTCGGGCCCCACACCAACGCGAAGTAGTTCTGGGCGTGCTTCGCCCGGCGGAGCTTCACGCACCGGATGCGGAGTTGAACGTCGCTGTCCCCCACTTCGGCGTGTTGCAGGAGGAAGACACCGTCCGAGAGGAAGTCCTCCTCGAACGCCACGAGGCGGCGGGAGTGGAAGGGGATCTCGGAGATGAGAAAGCAGGTGGGCCCTAAGTCCCGGAGGAAGGCGAAAAAGTGAAAGAGATCGCGCCGTGGATTCTCCATCTCGCTCAGGGAGTACAGCCCGGAGAGGGCGTCGATGGCTAGCAGGTCGAAGTCGTGGTCGTATACCCGCTTGGCGATGTACTCCTGCAGCGCCTCCAACCAATCCTTCTGGCTGTCCTGCTCCCGATGCTCCCGCCGGATTCGTCCGAGATCGAGGATGTAGAGATCCATGTTGTCGAGGCCGCCCATCCCCAGATCCTCCATGCTAGCCTTGAGATCCTCGTACCCCTGTTCGAAGGTCACGAAGAGCGCCTTCCGGCCCTTCTCCTGGACGTTGTGGTAGAGGATGCTGAAGACGAGGGACGTTTTCATGGTCCCGGGGGTCCCGCAGACGAGGACGACGCTCCCCTCGGGGATGCCCCCGCCCAGGGCCTGGTCGAAGCCCTCTACGAAGGTGGGAACGCGCTCCACCATGGGCAAACCCTCCGTGGGGTCGCTATAAAGCGGTGCGGTATCGGTTATCTCGGCTGAAAACGTCGCGAGGCTGAAATAGGGCGCCCAGTCATAGGGACGCGGTGGTCCTCCTCACCCTGCTCCTGGCCTTCTGGTTCTTCCTCCCAGCCTACGTCGCGAACCCGGCGGCGGTGCTGGTAGGGGGGGGAACCCCCGTGGATTTCGGTTTCACCCTCCGCGACAAGCGGCGTCTCTTTGGGGACGGGAAGACCTGGCGGGGGTTCATCGGCGGGGGGCTCATCGGCGTCGCCCTCGGGACGGTCATGTGGGCGAGCACGTTGCTCTACCCTGGGACGCCCTTCTCCTATGGCCCCTTTCCGGTCTCCCTCGGGATCGTGGTTGCCCTCTCCTTCGGGGCTCTTCTGGGGGATCTCCTGGGCAGCTTCCTGAAGCGGCGCTGGGGAACCGACCGCGGGGGGAAGGTCCCGATTCTCGACCAGTACGATTTCGTGATTGGCGCGTTCCTCGTGGCGGGGTTGGCCTTTCCCGCCTGGGTGGCGGAGCACTACATCCTCGGCCAGGCCGCGCTGGGCCTGGCGCTGATCATCATCGTGACACCACCCCTCCATCGGGCCATCAACCTCCTGGGCTACCGGATGGGGAAGAAGGAGGTGCCGTGGTAGCTATAACTCGGGAAAATCTGCTAGCGTGAACAAAGCTTCCAGGCGGAGATTCTTCTCTTGTAAAGTTGTCCTGGCACCCTCGCTTCGATCCAAGACCGTTACGACTTTCAATACCCGAGCACCAGTGGGGGCAAGTCCCTCAATAGCATCCAAGACAGAGGACCCGGTCGTGGTTACATCATCCACAATGACCACCGCATCGTCGTCATCTATCCGCCCGGCGATTAGGCCTGGGAGTCCGTGAGGCTTCGGTTCCTGTCGGACCCAGAATCCCTTGAGGGGACTGGGAATGGTTTGCGTTCTCTCGTTCATCAGAATTATGGAGGTTGAGATAGGAATGGCCCCATCGGACAGTCCGCCTACTGCCGTTGTTTCTTGGGGTAGTCGCTCCAGAATGAGCAACGTGATCATTGTGAGAGTTTCGGGATCATTCAACAAGGGTTTCAGATCGAAGTAAAAGGGACTCTCCTCCCCTGAGAATAACGTGTATGGGCCCTCTCTTAGCAAGGCTTGCTCTCTGATTGCGGATAAAACTACGCCGTGCTCTCTCTTGGCGAATTTGACTGCTCGCAACTGCTACCTCTCCCCCCGCTCGCCTGACCGTCCCAACGCCATTCGCCCCTTAAAGCGTTGTATTCCCGCCCTCTGCCTCAGTTGGACGTGCCTCATTGCCGCTCTTACGCACTTTCTGTGGTATCATACGTCCTGGCACTTGCACGCTACAGGCAACTCAGTCGTTTTCCTGGGGCGATGATACTGTTTCAGAAGAAATCCAGGTGGTGAGTCCTAATGTCCTAACCACGTCCTCTCTCAGGTCCCGCGAACTAATCTCCTCGTTTATCGAGTAGAACTTCTCACGTCCGTGAGAGGAGAGTGTTAAGTAACCTTCTGAAACAAGGTGGTCGAGGGCACTGTGAACCGTCTTCTCCGCGATCTTGATCCTTCGTGATTCATAGAGACGTCTCTCGACGTCCTTTGCTCTGATTTCGATCCCCGGCTTCCAGTACTCATCAAGCAGCAGGATGAGAACCCGAAGACGGTGGAGTGTGGGGGAATTCACAAGTTCTGAATCAGTTTCGGTGGATATAATGGTTGATGTGCCAGTGATGGCTACTGTAACAGTGGAAGTTACTGTAGCAACTATTATCTAGTCTCCGCGGTTGATACCTGATGCAACCTGAACAAGGTCGCAGGTTGGAACCGAAACCGCTGAGAGAGGGGCGATCTCTCTCTCCTGATCAGCGGGCCCTAGCCGATGGGCTACGGAGGCTTGGGGCGATTAAGTTTGGCAAGTTTACACTCACTTCAGGCGCAGAGAGCTCATACTATCTGGATGTCAAGCTTGCTTTGACGGAACCCGGCTTCCTGAGTCTCATTGCTGACCAGATGTTGCAGTATGTAGCTGGGCATCAGCGAATTGCTGGAATGGAATTGGGGGCGGTACCTCTGGTAGTGGCCTTGTCGCTGAAGCGAAAGATTCCGTACGTGGTAATCAGAAAGTCAGTGCGAGGTCATGGAACCGGCCGTGAAATCGAGGGGGAGCTTGGTCAGGGAGAAAATGTGCTGGTAGTGGAGGACGTTGCCACCACAGGAGGTAGTCTCAGGACTACTATTCGAGCAGTCCGGGAATGGGGGGGCGTTGTTGACAAAGCTGTCTGCGTTATAGATCGAGAGGAAGGCGCCGTGCGGCGTCTGATGGAAGTAGGAGTTGAGCTCATTCCCCTCTTGACTGCGACCAACCTCCTCGCCCCACAATAACGTAAGAATCCGACACTTTCACCCACCCCCACTTCAGTCCTTTATAGGCCTGATCGCTCCCCACGTAATGACGCGTGTAACCATGCGTCGACGGGGGGATGAGGCGGTCCTGAGCTTCGACTACGATCGGTTCCTCGTGCGCGCGGTGAAGGCCCTCGATCGGAGGCGCTACGACCCCATGACGAAGGAGTGGACCATCCCCATCCACTACTACGCCGACGCCCTGGCGACCCTAGAGGCGATGGGCGCGGAAGTGGAGATGGACGAGGAGTTGACGCACATGCACGAACGTGCCGTCGTTCCGCCCGAGGCCCGTCCCCGGGTAACCATGGAACAAACCGGAGACCAGTATATCATTCGATTCGAGTACAATCGCCGTCTCGTTCAGGCAATCAAGAAGGTTCCCGGTCGGACCTTCGACGCCGTCGCCCGAGCCTGGCTGGTCCCTGTGGAGGAGGGCGCCCTGGAGACTCTACTAGCGACCATGGACGAGGCCGACTGCATTGTCGAGGTATCCCCGGACCTGAAGGC
>JAZGDV010000125.1:0-2926 GCA_036478175.1 Thermoplasmata archaeon | reverse complement strand
GTGGGCCGACTCCTCCTCTTCGACGCGATGAAAATGCGCTTCCGGGAGCTGAAGCTACGGAAGGACCCGAACTGTCCGGTGTGCGGGGAGAACCCCACCGTGACGGAGCTCATCGACTACGAGGCATTCTGCGGCCTGGGGGAGGAGGACGCCCTGGATAGCGCGTTCCAGATCGACGTGACGGAGGCCGCCGCCATGATCGAGAAGGGAGATGCGATGCTCCTGGACGTCCGCGAGCCGATGGAGTGGAAGATCGTCCACATCGACGGGGCCAAGCTCATGCCCGTGGGCGAGGTCCCGTACAAGGTCGGGGAGCTCAGCACGGCAGACAACATCGTCGTCCATTGCCACACCGGAGCCCGTAGCGCCCGCATCACCCAGTTCCTCCGCGACCTGGGTTTCCAACGGGTCTGGAACATGGCCGGGGGCATCGACGCATGGGCGGCGCAAGTCGACCCGTCCCTCACTCGATACTGAACCGCTCCCAGCGGTGGCTCCCGGGGGAGGCTAGACATGGTTAAGCGGGTCCTCTTCATCTGCGTTGGGAACAGTTTTCGTAGCCAGATGGCAGAGGGGTTCGCGCGTCACTACGCCGCGCGGAGGGTCCTGGTCCGAAGCGGAGGGGTGAAACCCGCTTCCGAGGTCAGCCCCGCGGCCATCCGTCTGATGTGGGAACGGGACATCGACATCTCCCGCCATACGCCGAAGGCGGTGGACATGGCCTTTGCGAGTCAAGCGGAGCGCATTGTTACGATGGGCTGCAGTCCCGAGGACGCGTGTCCCACGGACGTCCTCGACCGGGCCGAGGAATGGTCCCTCCCCGACCCGGGAGGGATGGGAGAGGCAGAGGCCAGAGAACTGCGTGACGCGATCGATCGCCGGACCCGGGCCCTATTGGACGAGCTGTAGAGCGGGCCCAAAGCAACCTTTATTCCTCTGGGAACCTTCCTTCGTCTGGGACGAAAGGAATGACCGCGGAGAACGTCACGCACCTCGTCGACTTGTGCAAGGACTTCGTTCTCGCCATGCTGCGGACGGAGGAAGCCGTCTCTCGAATGAACGAGGACCTCACGACGGAGGAGATGAAGGAGGCGTTGGGGGAGGTTCTCGGTTGGATCCAGGAGACGGATGAGATCCCGGAGAACTCCTTTACGCGGGAGCTCGCCCACGAGATCATCGGGCAACTCTCGAGTGTCGTGGTGCTGAAGGACTACAAGGGCTCGGCCGACCGTTACATCGCCTAGAGGCAGTCCCGTGGCCGGCGTGCTCCTCCTGGACCCGTCGCTGGCAGGCATCAGCGGAAACATGCTCATCGGCTGTCTGCTGGACCTGGGGGCGGACCGCGCGTCGCTGGACGCTCTCCTCCAGACCGTGTCGGAGGACGCGAGACAGCCCGTCGGCCTGGAGGCGAAGGGCGTCCGTCGCGCGGGACTGCGTGCCCAGTGGGCAGATTGGTCCCTGCCTACGACGGAAGGCGAGAGGTCAGGTTCCGAGTTCCTTGCCCTCCTCAAGGAGACCAGTTCGGGCCTCACCCTGACCGACCAGGCTCGGGAGGTCGCGCTGCGGACGGGCGCCATCCTCGTGCAGAGCGAGGGCAAGGTCCACGGGAGGGACCCCGACACCACGCTCTTCCATGAGTTGGGATCGCTGGATACCCTTCTGGATCTCCTGGGAACCGTGACCCTGCTCGACGACCTGGATCTCTTGGACGGAAAGACCCAGATCGTCTCAACCCCCGTTGCGGTCGGAAGAGGGTCGGTGGAGTCCCGGCACGGGCGCCTACCGGTCCCTCCCCCCGTGACGGCCGAGATCCTGACCGCCTACTCCATCCCCTTTCACATGACGCCCGTGGACGGCGAATTCGCGACGCCGACGGGGGTGGCCCTGTTGGCCGCGCTGGTGGACAGTTTCGATCCGACGTTTACCATGCGGGCCGAGGCCATCGGCTATGGGGCCGGGGGCCGAGAGGTCGCAGGCCTCCCGAACGTCCTGCGAGCCATGATGGGGAAGACCGGGCCGCCGGGGGAGGAGGTCATCTCGGTCCTGGAGACCAACCTGGACGACGTGACAGGGGAGGTTCTGGGTTACCTGGCCCAGCGGCTGATGGAAGCGGGGGTGCTGGACTTCCACCTGGTGCCCACGGTGACGAAGAAGAACCGTCCGGGACACCTCCTCCAGGTTTTCAGTCCCCCGGGGATGGAGGATCGCATCGTCGGCCTGATCCAACGAGAAACGGGGACGTTGGGGGTTCGGGTGAACTACACCCAGCGTCGGATCGTCCTCGAGCGGGAGATGAAGACGCTCGAAGTACCGGCGCTCGAGGGGGCGAAGATCCGGTTTAAGGTCGCGCGGGACGCGCATGGGGAGGTGCTGAACGTTAAGCCCGAGTATGAGGACGTGCGGGAGGCGGCGGAATCCCTCGGGATTCCCCTCCGGGACGCGATTCAGCAGGCCGAGGAGGTCGGCCGTCAACTCAGGCGAAAAGGTTGAAACCTCCGGGCGTCGTGGTTCCGTCCTCATGGAACCCGTGGCCTGCCCAACCATCAAAAGGAAGGACTTGGCCATCTTTCTCCAGAATCTCGATCCACTCCCGAGTCCCAGAGACGATCTCGAACAGTATCCCCTCCCGGCCGACATCGCCGCGGAGGTCCTCTTTCGGGCGTATGGCCATCGCGACGTCTGGCAGCGGCAGGTGGCGGACCTGGGATGCGGGAACGGCGTCCTGGCCATTGGGGCGGCCTATCTCGATGCCTCCCGGATCGTGGCCTGGGATCTGGATGAGGAGGCCCTGGCGGTCGCTCGCACCAACGCGGACCGGCACGGATTGGAGGTCGCGTTCGCCCGAGGCGACGTCCGGGACTTCGCCGAGACGGTGGATACGGTGTTCATGAACCCTCCCTTCGGCGGCCAACGAAAGCACGCCGAC
>JAZGDV010000124.1:0-5554 GCA_036478175.1 Thermoplasmata archaeon | reverse complement strand
ACGACGGGGACGGAGACCGCATGGTAGCCTTGGATGAGGAGGGTCGGATGGTGAAGCCCGAGAAGCTCCTCATCCTGTTCGCCCGGGCCATCGGGGCTCGGCGTGTTGTGGCGCCCGTGGATTCCTCGATGATCCTGGAAGACGCCTTGGGTAAGGATGCCGTGATCCGGAGCCGCGTGGGCGATGTCTATGTGGCCGAAACTCTCGCCCGGGAGGAAGCGGATCTGGCCGGGGAGACGTCCAGCACCTGGATCTTTCCGGACTTCGCCCTCTGCCCCGACGGCCCCTACGCCGCCGCGCGCCTCTGTGCCATGCTTCAGGACGGGCCCCTCGGAGAGCAGCTCGAGGGCCTCCCCGACTACCCCC
Source organism: Thermoplasmata archaeon (assembly GCA_036478175.1). Classification (GTDB taxonomy): domain Archaea; phylum Thermoplasmatota; class Thermoplasmata; order RBG-16-68-12; family JAJISG01; genus JAJISK01. The sequence continues at coordinate 5,188 of JAZGDV010000124.1, read as the reverse complement.
TCCGCCGCGGGACCGTGGCGTACGACCCGGCCGACCGCGATCTTACGCCGCTGCAGGAGGCCATGGAGGCCGTGGACGCCCCGGAGGTCAATCGACTTGACGGCTGGCGCTTCTCCTTTGACGACGCCTGGGCCATCGTCCGAGCCTCCGGCACGGAGCCTGTGATTCGATTGACTGTGGAGGCCCGAGACGAGGCAAGGACAACGGAGATATACGAAGCCCTCCGTGCGAAGGTTTCCGAGGCCGTCGCATGAAGGCCTTCCTCTTGGCCGCGGGGGAGGGGACGCGGATGCGTCCCCTGACTGCCCATCGGCCCAAACCTCTCCTCCCCGTTGCCGGGAAGCCCTTCTTGGCGCACCTTCTCGAGCGGCTGCAGACGGCCGGCGTCTCGTCCTCCGTTGTCCTCCTCGGGTGGCGCGGACGCCTGCTCAAGGATCACTTCGCGGGGGGGAACGGAGGGATGAAGCTAGCCTACGTGGAGCAGGAGCCACTGGAGGGCACCGCCTCGGCGATTGCTCTGGCCGAGGGCCACGTCGGTTCCCGTTTTCTGTGCCTGAACGGAGACGTCATCTTCGACGCGCAGGACCTGAAGGCAATGCTCCAGGCCCACGGTAAGGGAAAGCGGACCGTCGTGGCGGTCGCGAAATCGGAACGCCCGGAGCTCTTCGGTACCGTCATCCTGGAGGAGGATCGGCTCGTTTCCCTCGAGGAGAAGCCGGTCGAGGCGGCCAGCCCGTGGGTCAACGCGGGAATCTACCTGTTCAACGACGAGGTCTTCGATTTCATCCGCGAGACACCTCGCTCGCCTCGAGGCGAGTACGAGATCACGGACACCCTCCAACTCCTCCTCAATGCGGGGGAAGTCGTAGCCCATCGCCTGCGAGGACCTTGGCTCGACGTGGGCTACCCGTGGGACCTCCTCAAGGCCAACGCGCTGCTCTTGGAGGGACTCGAACCTGAGATTGCGGGTGAGGTGGAGAAGGGCGCCGTCCTGGAGGGTCCCGTTCGGGTCGAGGAAGGTGCTCGCGTCCGGTCGGGCGCGGTGATCGAGGGCCCGGTGCTCCTTGACCGCGGGAGCCACGTGGGCCCGAATTGCTACCTACGGCCGGCGACCTACATCGGGCGCGGCGCGCGCGTGGGCAACGCCTGCGAAATCAAGAATTCCATCCTCATGGCGGACGCCCATGTCCCCCATCACAGCTACGTGGGGGACAGCATCATCGGCGAGGCGAGCAACCTGGGCTCGGGGACGAAGGTGGCCAACCTTCGTCTGGACGGCCGGCCTGTCTCGGTGACCGTGAAAGGCCGTCGGGTGGATACGGGCCTGTACAAGTTGGGCGTGATTATGGGCGATCGGGTGAAGACGGGCGTGAACGTGTCCATCGACGTGGGCACCATCATCGGGGAGGAGACGGTCATCGGACCCGGGGCTTCCGTCCGCGGGAACATCGCTCCGAAGAGCCGCATCTACTGACATGCGGATCGTGCAGGTCACTCCCTACTTCCACCCGCACCTGGGCGGCGTCGAGTCCCATGTCATGAGCATCAGCCAGGAGCTGGATCGCCGGGGCCACGCCCTCACCGTGGTGACCAGTTCCGACGATGGCGCCCGCGAGGAGTGGATCGGAGGGCTACGGGTTCTCCGGTCGCGATCGCTCCTGACCCTCTTCCAGACGCCGGTCACCCTCACGATGGCCCGGGACATATGCGCCGTGGAGGCTGACTTGTATCACGCGCACACGCCCTCTCCCCTCCCGGCCTACTTCGCCGCGCGCGCGGCCGCGACGACGGGGGTTCCCCTGCTCATCACCTACCACTGCGATGCCGAGATCGGAGGCCCGTGGGGCCCAACGGTCTTGGGGCTGTACCATCGCATCCTGGAGGCGTACACCATGGAGCGGGCCGCGGGGATCATCACCACGACCCGGACCTACGCAGCCACCTCTCGGGCCGTCTGGGACCAAGACACGGTGACGATCCCGAATCCCGTCGATATCGCCCGGTTTCATCCCGACGTCCCCCCAGGGGACATCCGCGCTCGGCACGGGATCCCGGAGGATGAGTCTCTCGTCCTGTTCGTGGGACGGTTGGTCCCGCACAAGGGGACGGAGTATCTTCTTCGGGCCATGTCCGGTCTCCCGGCGCATCTGCTCATGGTCGGAACGGGCCCCCGCGAGGGCCTCCTGCGAAAGATGGCGACCTTGCCTGCCCTCGAGGGCCGGGTTCACTTCGCCGGGCGGGTGTCCTCCCGGGAACTCCCGCAGTATTACGCCGCCTGCGACCTCTCGATCCTCCCCTCCACCTCCCGCCTCGAGGCCTTTGGCATCGCGGCCCTGGAGGCGATGGCCAGTGGAAAGCCGGTCATCGTATCCGACGTCCCCGGGGTCCGGGAGGTGATCGAGGAAGGACGGGAGGGGCTTCGGGTCGACCCCATCGACGCCAGGGACATCGCGGTGAATGTCCGGACGCTCCTGGAGGACGAGGGCCTTCGAAAGCAGATGGGACGGCGTGCGCGGGAGAAGGTGGAACGGGACTTCTCCCTGGTCTCAGTGGTCGATCGCCTGGAGACCTTCTACAAGCAGACTCACTCGACGATGGTCAAGGGATAGGCATCCCCCTGGCGATTCCAGGCCCGCCAGGACGCCTCGTCGTAGGGGTGCGCGACGATGATGTGGATGTAGCCGATGTGCTGAAAGAACTCGATGTCCTGCCGGGAGGGCCGAGGGTCCGGGCTTGGATGGGAGTGGACCGACCCGACCACGGTGAAGTCGACTGGGAGGTTGTGGAGACGGAAGATGGCGTGGGACTGTCCGCCGATCGTGCCCGGGACGAGAAGGAGTTCGGAGACGACCCCCTCCTCGGCCCGGAGGATGGCCCCGAATTCCAACGGGTGGCTGTCTCGGGAGGCTTCCAGGATCATCTTGAGGGTATCCCGGCGGATGGCCGTGACCCGACTCACGGGCCGGGGCCCTCCATGAGCTTCTCCCGGACGCGACTGTAGAAGTCATCGGCAAATCGGACGAAGCGTGCCTTGCGCTTGGCGACCGTGAAGTCCAGTCGAGCCCTCACCTCCAGCTCTTCCTCGTGTTGCCCGTCGAGAACAAGGAGGGAGGTGCCTTCCCCGACGAGCTGGACCTGCACGTGTGCTTCGGCCGGAACCACGGTGGGTCGAAGGGTCTGTCGGAAAGGCGCCAGGGCCGTGATGACGAAGCCTCGGACCCGCGGGTCGAGGACCGGGCCGCCGGCGGAGAGGGAGTAGGCGGTGGACCCCGTTGGCGTGGCGACGATGATCCCATCCCCCTCCACCGTCGAGGCGGTCTCCCCGTCGATGGCAATCACGAATCGCCGCACCTTGGCGAGGTTCGCCGTGTGAATGACGGCCTCGTTCGTGCAGTCGGGCATCCTTCGGCCGTTGGCCTCGACACGGAGCTTGATACGCTCCTCGATGGTGAAATTCCCCTCCGCGAGTCGCGCCAGGGCCCCTTCCAGCCCGTCCAGGGACACCTCCGTCAGGAAGCCGACCCGGCTGGTGTTGACCCCGAGGATCTGGAAATCCCCCAACTGGAGCGCCCGGAGGATGGTGCCGTCACCACCCACCGTCACCAGGAAGTCCATGCTCATGGCGTCGAGGGACGTGCCCTCCTCCTCTAAGACCGCGGCCAGGTCCTCCTCGATGAGGACGTTGTGCTCTCCACGGAGGGTCTCGACCACGGAGCGACTGGCCTCCACGGCCCTAGGGGATTCCGGATTCGCTGTGACGCCAAACCTCACAACACCACCTCCAGCAGGCTCGGATCGCCGACCGCGAAGAGATTCGCTCGCTCGCGGGGGTTCAGGAGCATGTTCAGCCGTTGCCCGCGGAGATCGTACACCTCGCCCCCTGCCTCCCGCACGATGAGGGACGAGGCGGCCACGTCGGTGACCCGAAGTTCCAGGTGAGGGACCGTGGTTTCCATGTAATAGAGGTCGGCTGATCCGGAGGCCACCAAGCACATGTCCAGAGACGCGGCCCCCAGGTTCCTGACCCTCCGGCACAGTCGGGCCAGTTCGAAGGCCTTTGGCCCGGCCTGGCCCCCCAGGTAGAGGGAGAAGAGGGAGTTCCCGGGCTCGTAGGGGGACACCTTGATACGCCGGCCATTGAGGAAGGCGCCCTTCCCCTTTTCTGCCTGGTACGTCCACTCGTTTGTGAGGTTCCTCACGAGGCCCCACTGGGCCCCCAACAGGTCTCCCTTGCAGATGGCGAGGGACACGGAGTAGTCGGGGAGGTCCCCCACGGCGTTGTGGGTTCCGTCCACGGGGTCGACGACGATCGTCCATTCCGCGTCGGGGTCTCCTGCTTCCGACTCCTCGCTCACGTAGTTCAGCTTCTCTCCGGAGGCCTCGATGACCTCCCGAATCGCCAGATCGGCGGCCCGGTCAATGACCGAAGTGGGACTCCGGTCGGGCCCGATTCCCACCCGCTCCCCCCATTCGGCCGGGTCCACCGATCGCATGGCTCGTTGCACGGCCTCTGCCGCCTCGACGAGAAGGTCGATCACACCCCTTCCAAGGATTCCCGTTCTAAGAACCTTGCTTTGCGTCCCCTTTCTTGCGAGACCCTTTTGCCATGCGTGGTTCCCCCCGCGCCTGAGGTCCTCACTTCCCTCGAAGCCCGAAGAAGGGCCCTGCGTGCCCAGGAGTATGTTCAATCCCGTCGCATCCGTTTGAGGAAGCCTTGATCCGGACGGCGGGCGTGTCGGGTGCCATTCCCACGGCCCTCTGGCGTTGGCGGCTCGGGTCAAGGACTTCTCGCCTTCCGCCCGGGATCGGGTTCTCGCCGAAGAGCGCTGGGTGCTTCCGAACCCCGCTGCTGGGTGTCGCGTCCGCAGACATCCGGGAGTAGCCTAGCCTCGCGACGGGCGCCGATGGAAAGGGCCGCGCGCAGCGGAATGATTCGATATACTTATATAGAAAGTCTAACATAGATAGCCAATCAACCATTACTGGAGGTAAGAGCATGATTTCGGGAGGAACACCAATCCTGGTTCTCAAGGAAGGGACCCGTCGCGAGCGCGGCAAGGGTGCCCAGTTCAGCAACATCGCCGCGGCCAAGGCCGTCGCGGATGCGGTTCGTTCCACCCTCGGTCCCCGAGGGATGGACAAGATGCTGGTCGACAGCCTGGGTGACGTCGTGATCACCAACGACGGG